>CAMPIU010000108.1 GCA_946886545.1 uncultured Flavobacteriales bacterium
ATGGAGTTCTTCCTTGTATGGACCTTCCGCTCCTTCCAAAATTTCCTGTGCGTCTTCATAAGCAAAACGATGGTCGGAATGAATGACTGTTTTACCAAACCATTCTTTGTAAATTTTCCCATTTTCATCCAATTCGAAAACCGCCGAAAACGTAAACTTATCTTCTTTCGGGCGAAGGGAACAAACCATGTTTGAAAGTTGTTCGGGCAACATCGGAATTACGCGGTCTACCAGGTACACGGAATTCCCGCGGCGGTAAGCTTCGTTGTCCATTGCAGAGCCGGGTTTCACATACTGGCTTACATCTGCAATGTGAACTCCAACCTCCAAATGTCCGTTTTCCAATTTTTGGATAGACAAAGCATCGTCAAAATCCTTCGCGTCAGCCGGGTCGATCGTAAAGGTTAAAATATCGCGAAAATCTCTTCTCTTCGCAACTTCCACAGGATCCAGTTCAAGAGTTACCTGTTCTGCTTCATTCATCACGTCAGCTTCAAATTCAATTGGAATTCCCTGACCGATCAGGATCGAGATCATTTCGTTGTCGTGGATCGAATTTCCTCCCAATGTCTGGATTACTTCTCCAAAAGGAAATTCAGCTGATTTAGGCCAAACTGTAATTTTTACCAGCGCCTTATCTTTGTTCTTTGCTTTATTTAATTTTTCAAACGGAATGTAGATTTTCACTCCGGTTTTCGTGTTATCAGGAATTAAAAAGGCGTGTTTGTCATACATGTGGATTGTACCCACAAATTGTGTCCGCTCACGTGAAACCACTTCCAGGATCTTACCTTCGGGTCTGTTCCCGCTTTTCTTGATCAATGAAACGCGAACGATATCTCCGTGAATGGCCTGACCTAAATTGTGCGGTGCGATGAAGATATCCGCTTCATTTTTTCCCACATTTACGAATCCGGAACCACGTTGCGTGAGTTCCAATTCGCCCTCAATTGTTTCCGAGTTATTGGAATAAATATAAGTTTCATGTCCGCTTTTGCGAATAAAACCTTCCGTTTCCAATTCACGAAGCAAAGCAACTACCAGTTTCCGTGATTCGCTTTCGTGCACATGTAGTAAGGTACACACTTGTTTATAGTTCAAAAGAGCCTCCGGATGTTGCTCAAATAATTTTCGTATGATATGATATAGACCGGTCTTTAGTTTCTTGGTCGATTTATCCTTAATTTTTTTTGGTCCTTTTTTCCCCATAATTCGTGTTGTAATGTAAAAATACGAATACGAAATGACATTCATAAATTTAGGTCGTATATCGTGAGTTTGTGCAGATGTAATTGCTAAATTCGCAAAAAACCAGATTCACATGAATGAACCATTTTCTGTCTCTCAGGAAACAACCCGTTTAGGAATTATGCACCTGAAACGCTACTGGGAAAAACAGCAAGCAATCAAAAACCAAACGTTGGATAAGATAAAAATTCCGGAAGAATGGCAGTTGGATTGCACTTTATTGGCTGCATTAAACCTTGGATTGGAACAAACAATACGACATCTTTATGTGACCAACCCTACTTTACAAGAATTTGAGGATTGGATTCTTGCTTTGAATGGTGGTGTTATACCGGAAAAAAACATTCAACAATTCAATGCTTTTATATTGAATGACAGTGATTCCAAAAAAAGGCAAATAGAACCGATTCTAAGTGATGAGGATTTGTGTTTTTGGAATAAAAACGGATATCTGATCATTCGTCAGGTTGTTCAGAAGGCAGATTGTGAGGCAGCAGTTAAAGTAATTTGTGACTTTATCGATGTAGATCTGGATCATCCTGAAACCTGGTATAAAAGCCAGCCTGCAAAACAAGGAGTTATGGTACAATTGTTTCAGCATGAAATATTGGAAAAGAACCGCCAATCTGAAAGCATCCGCAGAGTATATGAACAGTTGTGGAGTAGAACGGATATATGGCTTAATACGGATCGTTGCGGATTTAATCCACCTGTTACAGAAACATATACTTATCAAGGTTTTCCGCTCCATTGGGATGTAAGTTTGAAGCAACCCATTCCATTTGGCCTGCAGGGTATTTTATATCTTACCGATACAACCGAAGACCAGGGGGCTTTTACTCTGGTACCGGGATTTCACAACAAAATAGAAGAATGGCTGAATAATTTACCACAAGGTGAAAATCCGAGAAATCAGGATTTTTATGCACTCGGGGCAAAACCAATTGCTGCCAACGCGGGAGATTTTATTATTTGGCATCATGCCTTACCACATGGAAGCAGTCCCAATTTGGCACATTCTCCGAGAATAGTCCAATATATCAATTATTCTCCGGTTGATATGGATATCAGGAGGGAGTGGATTTGAATAGGAAATAAATTTTTGATCGAAGAACCTTTCAACCTAAACATGGGATTAGGAAAGAAACAGGAAGGAGTCTGTTTTGTTAACTAAACACCATGTGGTAATTAATTTTATTTGTCCGGCTAATTTCAGTCTTTGAATAAACGTCCAATATCTCAAAAGTTATTACCTTTACTATATTAGGATTATAAAACAACAATAATGAATAAGCGAATTGAAGCGGCATTAAATGATCAAATTCAAAAAGAATCTTCTTCCTCTCAATATTACCTTGCGATGGCTTCATGGGCCGAAACAAAGGGTTTGAACGGTACAGCAAAGTTTATGTACACACATTCAGATGAAGAGCGGTTCCACATGTTGAAGCTGATCAAGTTCGTTAATGAACGCGGAGGAGTAGCTATTGTTCCTTCAATTCCGGAACCGCCACGGGAATATGATTCTTTGGAGCGCGTTTTTGAATTGCTATTGGAGCATGAAGTGGGTGTTTCGGAAAGTATTAACAACGTGGTTGATGCTTGTCTGCAGGAAAAAGATTATTCCACGCACAATTTCATGCAATGGTATGTTTCCGAGCAATTGGAAGAAGAAGCACTGGGCAGAAGCATCCTGGATAAATTGCGACTGATCGGCGGTGATAAAGGTGGTCTCTACTTATTTGACCGCGATATGGAAATGACCGCTGCAGCAGCAGCAAAAGGAGGAAATGCCGATCAGAAAGCTTAATGCTTTAGAATGAAACTTTTTCAGTGAATTATTCGTTGAAATAAACGAAATTAATACTCTATGCTCGTTCGATTAATAGGAATTGGAGCTGTTGTTGCGTTTGCTACTACTAGCGCGGTAAGTCAAGTCTCGTATCGTTTTAGAAATTTTTCTATTAACGATGGACTCTCGCAGAGTTCTGTGACGACTATTGTGCAAGATGAAGTCGGAACTTTATGGCTGGGAACGCAGGATGGTTTGAATCGTTTTGACGGACAGCAATTCGAAATCTTCACTTCAGACGACACTCCCGGACTGGCAAGTTCTTATATTCATTGTGGTTTAAAGGATCAATTCGGTGAATTATGGTTCGGTACCGCAGACGGAATTTCTGTTTACAATCCAAAAAAAGAGACTTTTCGGTCGCTTTTGGCTTCAGATAATAAGAATCTTTCGATTGAAAGTATTTCGGAAGAGCAGAACGGAAATATTTGGCTGGGTTCTTCCACGCATGGTTTGGCAAAATATGATCGCACCACTAAAAAGATCTCATTTCTTACTGGTGCAATTCCTTCTAAACGCATTCACTACATCAAATTTGTTACGGATGAACAGTTAATTGTATCGTTTGAAGATGCCGGGGTTTATGTTTACAATCTCAAAACAAAAGGATGGAAACAACTCACTCCGCCGAATATTCAAAAGACCTGGCTCGTTTCGGATGTGGAAGCATTTACCGAAAACAGTTTTGTACTATCCAGCAATGAAGGTCTTTGGATTTTCGATGCACAAAATCACAAAATATTTCCCTTTCTGAAATTTATCGGAAAAGATTATGGGATCGAAGAGTTCTCGGATGTTTATGTGAAATCTACCAATGAATTTTACATAGCGACGGTCAACAATGGATTGATCAGTGTGAACAGCACCGGAGATGGTTACCGGGTTACACTGAGTAAGAAAGATATTTTTCAGAAGAATGCGATTTTATTCAATGAACTGAACGAATTGTTTTGTGATGAAAACGGGACCATTTGGATCGGAACATTAAGAGGTCTCAGCGGATTTAATCCGAAAAACGATTCATTCTTTGGAGTCGGGCCGTCATCCAATCTTAAATTGGGCTTGCCATCGGAAAGTGTTTGGGGCTTTGCGGAATCCAATGATTTTTCGAAAGTATATATTGCAACTGATTTTGCTATTTCCGAGCTGGACAAAAAAACAGGCCAATTCAAACATTACTACATCGCAAAAACGGACGAATTCAATGAAAAAAGCATTGTTTCAATCCTTCATTTGACAGATCAGCACTTTTTGGTTGGGGCCAACGACGGCTTATATGAACTGAAAATCCGAAATGGAATTGGGAATTTTAAGAAGATCAACTACAAGGGGATTTCCAATCCTTCCGGGTTCCAAAGAGTTTATAAGATTACACCATACAAACAATCCCGGTTTTTTATCGCTACAAAAGGCGGCGTGTTGTTGTACGACATCAAAACCGGAGAGTTCGAACCCTTTGTTTACGATCCGAAAAAACCAACAAAAACGATTGGCGCCGGGGTTTGTAGAGTTGCATATAAAGGATTGAATGGCACCTATTATTTTGCCACAGGTGTTGGTGGGATTAACATACTGACACTTGATAAAAAAGGGAAAGAGCAAATTGTTCCTTACCCGATGAACAAGGCTATTTTGAAAGCCAGCCGGGATGTGATTTCCAGTATTTACCAGGATGATGAAACAACTTTATGGCTGGGAACTTCCGGGTCAGGTTTACTCAAACTGAATTTAAAAACAGGAAAGGTTGTTGCTTTTACTCGAAAACAAGGCTTACCCAACAACTTTGTTTACGGGATCCTTCCGGATAAGCGTGGGAACTTATGGTTAAGCACCAATAAAGGTCTTTGCAGATTCAATATCGCACAGGAGTATTGTACAAATTACTCGGAAGTAAACGGCTTAATGAGCAACGAGTTTAATACCGGCGCTTATCTCCTTTCCGGGACCGGCGAAATGTATTTTGGTGGAATTGAAGGTTATAATTTCTTCAACCCGGAAAATCTGCAGGAGTTGAAAGAAAGAGTCTATGTAAACTTTTTGAAATTCCGTTTTGATGACCAATGGTTAAAACCGGGCGACAAAGACGCGCCGTTTAAAGAAGCATTCTCTTATCAGCCGAATATCAAATTAGGGTACGACGAGCGCAGTTTTACCATTCGATTTTTACCAACAGATCTGATCAACCGTGATTTACTCCAATTCAAATACGAATTGGAAGGCTTGGATGAAGGTTCTGTGTATTTAGGTTCTTCCAGTGAAATTCACTTTACATCTTTGACTCCGGGTAATTATGTGCTCAAAGTTTATGTGAAAAGAATTGATGGAAACTGGGTTCAGGCAAGTTCTCAAATGGAAATTGAAATTGCCGCTCCTTTTTGGTGGAAATGGTGGTTTTGGGTAATCGTTTTAATTGTTCTGACCTTGCTGATTATTGTTTTCATTCGTTCCAGGATAAATCTTGCCCGAAGAGATCAGGTGCGTTTGGAAATGAAAATCGTGGAGAGAACGAAGGAGATTCGTGCTCAAAACATGAAGATCGAATCCCAGAAGAAAGTTATTGAGGAAGAAAAAACAAAGGTTGAAGAGCAAAAGAGATTGCTTCAAATTGAAAAGGATAAAACAGAGACCTTATTAAGAAATATCATACCTGAATCTACAGCAGAAGAACTCAAGACAAAAGGAAGAGCTTCTGCCCGGGCTTATAAAACCGTTTCCGTATTGTTCACGGATTTTGTTGGTTTTACCAAGATCGCAGAAGGATTGAAGCCAACGGATCTGGTTAACAAACTGGATGTTTACTTTAGAAAATTCGATGAGATTATTGTAAAGAATAACCTTGAGAAGATCAAAACCATTGGCGACGCATACATGTGTGCCGGAGGTGTTCCGGTTCGCAACAACACCAATCCGATAGATGCCGTTTTAGCAGCGCTCCAGATCCAGGATTATATGAATACCCTGAAGAACAACGGACTGAAAACAGGTGAAGAGTTTTGGGAATTAAGGCTCGGAATCAATACAGGGGAAGTTACCGCCGGAGTGATCGGATCGGAAAGATTGGCTTATGATATTTGGGGAGCAACAGTAAACCAGGCCCAGCGCATGGAAATGATGGGTGAACCGGGAAGGGTAACCATTTCCGGATCCACTTTTAAACTCATCGAACCGTATTTTGAATGTACTTACCGTGGAAAGGTAAAAACGAAGAGTAAGGGTTTGATTGAAATGTTTACTGTTGAACGGATCAAGCCGGAACTATCGATAAACGGAGAAGGACTTTATCCGAACGACCGCTTCCAGCAGATTGTAAACCTGCATTTGTACAGTAGCATTAATTACTACAAAGCAGAACGTCACATTATTAAAGTCCTGGAAAAAGGATTATCACCCATGTTGCACTATCATAGTATCGAACATACCAAAGATGTTGTGCGCGCGGTTGAGCGTTACGCCTTATTGGAAGGGGTAACCGACGAAGGTTTATTCCTCTTGAAATCTGCGGCAACTTATCACGATGCCGGATTTGTGGAGAATTATGAAAAAAACGAACCGATCGGAGCAAGAATGGCAGAAGAAATTCTCCCGAAATACGGATATTCGGATCAACACATTGCTCAGATCAAGGAACTGATTTTCGTAACACAAATACCACATCAACCGAAAAACAAACTCGAACAAATTATTTGTGACGCGGATCTCGATTATTTAGGAAGGGACGACTTCCATGAAATCGCCGATCGATTGAGAAGAGAACTTCGTGAGCATGGAAAGATTGAAAGTGACCGGCAATGGGATCAGATGCAGGTTGCCTTCTTAAACATGCATAAATATTTTACTCCGACAGCCATAGCAAGCAGACAAACCAAGAAAATGCAAAACCTCAAAGAGGTTGAAGAAAGATTGGCAAGGAACGAGTATAAAGATTAAGTGAATGATTATTTGATTAGGTGGAATAGAAAAACAAGTCTATTTTTGAAAAAAAATTGAAGATGAAATTTGGCGTTTTTGGAATATTAGTAGTGCTGTTTTGCAGTTGTGTAAAGAAGGAGGCAGAGCCATCCAATAATATTGAAGGTACCTGGAAATGGATTTCAACAACGCAAGACTCCACCTTCTATGAAGATACTGCGACCTCTTCAAACAATCAGATTTTGAATCTTATTGATTATAAGAATATGGATTGGAAACGAAATGACACGGTGTATTACAATGGAATATATACTTATGGTCACAAAGTATCCACCACTTTGGGAGTGAAAAAGCTAATGATGAAACTGTCAGGAATTCCGTATGAATTTATGTTGAATCATGCCGGGGATACACTTTGGCTTCAGGAAGACAGGGTTAGCGGATTTACTTACCGTTTTGTAAAAGTTTAATAAAAACAAAAGCCCGGACATTTATCGTCCGGGCTTTTTGTATCTATTGATTATTTCTTAGCTGAATAAAACGCTGCTTCCGTATTTTCCGGCAACAGGGTTGACGATTAGTGTAGGAATTTGCGCTTCATTAGTTAGAATATATTGCTCATGATTTGCAGTAATAACTCCCAACATATTGTTTCGGTTCAAATTCATAATAGCGATTAAATCCGCATCCAAAGAAACAGCGTGTTTTACCACTTCTTTATCGAATCCACCGGTTGGAACCACCTTCGTTGTTACATCAATTCCTCTTTCGTGGAAGAAACGTACCGCAAACTGAATATTGGCTTTTACCTGGTGGCGTAAAAACTCATCGGACTCATCCGGGGTAATAACGTGAACTCGTGATTTAAAGTAAGTGGCAATATTGGCAACATAAGCTAACTTTTGCTTTGTTTCTTTATTTAAATCCAAAGGAACTACAATATCATCATAACCAGTTTCTCTGATCGGTTTTTCCTGGACAACGATAAAAGGGACTGTTGAATGAGTAATTACTTTCAAAGCATGACTTCCCGTGATATGTTGCCACCCGGTTTGCCCATGAGTCCCCATAAAAATAAGTTCCGCATGATTCTCAGATGCAAAATCACCGATATCATCAAAAATATTTCCAACGCGGATAAATGGGGTAATTTTTATGTGTTCTTTGTGTTGTTCAACAACTGCATTTAGTTTTTCTTCAGCTTCACCAACTGCTTTTTCTTTTGCTACAACATGTAAGAGTAAAATTTCGGCACCAGTCCTTTTAGCTGTATTAATAGCATGATTCAGAGCATTTTCCGCAACCGGTGTGAAATCATGAGGAACAATAATGGTCTTTTTTTCCATAAGGAGCTTTTCTGGGTTTTATATAGTAGTGCAAATGTAATCAAAGCATTATAAGCTGGAATCGATTTTGCCACTCAATATTAAAAATAAGACGTTAATAAAACAATAAGTCGTTGTTTTTTCTCACTTTTGTGGTTACTAAAAATTTTAGAAGAATGCCAATAATCGGGAAATTAATTAAAATGACTACAGAGTTTTG
>CAMPIU010000109.1 GCA_946886545.1 uncultured Flavobacteriales bacterium
GAAACATCTAAGTTGAATGGGAAACCGTCCTTCGAACGAACCGTAATCGTAGATAAATTCTTGTCCAGATTATGTGATTCGCTGCGTGCTTGCGCCCAGTTCAACACCAGGTTTGTCGTTGGAACCAACTCCACCTTCATGGTATATTTATTGATTGGGTATTTACCCGGACCAAATGGCTCCGACCAAACACCTTTACTTCCTTTCTCCACAATGTTTCCGTGTTTGAAGTCAATTCCGGTTAAATCTTTTCCATCACCGCCGATGTAAGAAATTACCACTCCTACGTATCCAATGGGTATTTCTGTCATTGGAGTTTCTTCTACTTGAACTGCCCATGGATTTAAGTTGTAAGAACCAGCCAAAATAACAGTTGGTTGCAAACCTCTATTTCCATTCAAATCCAGGAATTTATCAAAATCCTGAAAATTGTTGTGTCCTTCAACTACTCGACCAGCAATTTGGCCAGCTTCAACTGGCTGACCATCCAAGGTAGTAACAATTCCTACCATGCTTTCGTGAATCCGTACCATATCTGTTACCGAAATTTGGAAAAGCATGGTATTGATACGGTAAGAACCAGCTGTCATGAAATTTGTTTGACGACCGCGTTGTCCATGGTTCATCAAGAACATGTTCGCATCCTGGAAGTTATCGCATTCCACCTTTCTGCCCAGAATATTTCCCGTTGGAATTTCAGCTCCATCTTTTGAAAGCACCAATCCAATCTTTCCTTCCGGAATGATCGTAAATTGTTCCATGGTGATCTCATACTGCCAAACCCACATTCCGAAATACAATCCGGGAGCAAGTGTTTTAGCCTGAAAACCCGCTTCTCCATTCGTTGCTACAATGCGACCGTCCGGAAGTTCTTTATTTGCTCCGAACAACACGAATTTCTTCGTAACTAAACCGATTCTATCTTCGGGAACAATGACCATTCCGAATAAGAATCTTAAAATAAATTTGTAGAGCACCAAACAAAGTACTACCACAATTACCCACCAATAGGTTTGTAAAAAATGTACCATAACGTATAACAATTAAGTAATAGAAAGTTCTATTCTGATAAGAAGCTTAAGGGAGTCGGCGGTTTTCACTATAAGCAGCAATCGAACGATTACATTCACGGGGTAAATGTATATATTGCAGGATATTTTGATCGATTTTTAGGAAATTTTTACAAAAAGTCGAGTGTTCATTTCACAAATTTCAAGCGCTTTTCAGCTCCAGTTTCATCTGTTACCTGAACAATATAACAACCTTTGGAAAAAGAGGAAATATCCAAATTTTGTTGACCTTCAATGATTCTTTTTTCAACCAATTGTCCTGAGAGAGAATAAATCACTGTATTCAGAATTGAATGTTCATCTGCCTCAATGAAAAGTGTATTCTCGTCGGTGAGTAAAATGTAAATGTCTTTTGAGATATCCGGGACTCCGGGAACAGGAAGAGTCGGTTCAACAAACTTTACACGCAGAAAGTGCTTTTTCTGATGTCCTAGACTGGAGTATGTCGCTTCTATTTTAATGAGGCAGGGTTCAGTTATAATACCTCTCTGCAGATAAGAGGATCCACCCCATGAATTGTTAATCGGTTCAGTCACTACAGAAAATGGCTCACCCCCTACAGTTAAAATTACTGAGTCCATATCTTCCAATTCAATCAGGGAACAAAGAGCGTGTCCAAAAGAGTAGCTGCCTGCATAAGTCAAAGAATCACCTATGGGTAATGTAATTTCATAAATTATTGAGTCGCTTAACTGTAATTGAAAAGCACCGCTACAACTTAAAACATTTAATGGAAATTCATGTATCCAAAAAGATTCTATTCCGTTTGGATGAGCATATTTAAAGGTACAGTCGGAAAAACAACCGGCTCCTTTTTCCTGTGCAAATCCGGTTAGCGAACTGATAATAAAAATTAAGGCGGTCAGGTTTTTCATAGTCTTATAATTTTAGATGTTTATTTCACAAACTTCAAGCGTTTTTCAGCACCGGTTTCATCTGTTACCTGAACAATATAACAGCCTTTGGAAAAAGAGGAAATATCTAAATTTTGGTGACCTTCAATGGTTCTTTTTTCAACCAATTGCCCGGAAAGAGAATAAATCACCGTATTCAGAATTGAATTTTCATCTGCTTCAATGAAAAGTGTATTCTCGTCAGTAAGTAAAATATAAATGTCTTTGGAGATATCCGGTACTTCAGGAACAGGAAGAGTGGGTGCAACAAACGTTACACGAACGAAATGACTTTTCGGATTGGGTAAATAAACCGCTTTGATCTCAAGCAAACTGGAAGTGCGAATAACTGCATCCTGACCAATCGAATATTCCCAATCCGGGTTTGTTGAAAGTGTTTTAACAGTAGTTATCGGAACCAAATCTCCTTCCAGAATGGTGAACACGCCATTAACGTCTTCCACTTCATGCGGAGTAGCACAAGGCCCCCAGGAAACCCATCCTCCATGATAAACCAAAGAGTCACCAACGGGTAGCGAAATTTCAAAAATTGTTGCATCCAGCGAATTCGAATGAAACGCACCATTATGTACTTCCTGATTCAATGCATCCGAATACACCGTGAAATAATCTAAATGATCAGGGGTTGGATGGTGCAAAGAGCAAGAAATGGAACAAATTTTTCCTTTCTCCTGGGAGAAGCCGTTTAACGAAGTGATAATGAAGGTGATATAAAGCAGTCGTTTCATGAAGCTAAAACGAAAAAAAAGCCCATTTCGTATAAGTCACAAAAAAAGGCTTTCCCGCAATGGAAAAGCCTTCTGTGTTATAGTGTTTTTATATTGCCACTCTCGTGGCTTACTCTTATCCGTTCAACGCTTCCGCACCACCAACGATCTCTAAGATTTCGTTTGTAATTGCTGCCTGACGTGCTTTGTTGTAGCTTAACTTCAAACTGCGCTGTAATTCCTTCGCGTTATCCGTTGCTTTATGCATTGCTGTCATACGTGCACCGTGTTCGGATGCATTGGAATCTAACAAAGCTTTGAATAATTGGATCTTCAATGATTTCGGGATCAACTCATCAACGATCTCTTCTTTTGAAGGTTCGAAAATGTAATCTCCGGCTTGTTTATCATCTTTTTGTTCTGTAGGTACGATCGGTAATAATTGCTCTTCACGCACTAACTGGGAAGCTGCATTGATAAAGCTATTGTAAATCACCACTACTTTATCGAATCTCTTTTCCAGAAATGCCTTCATTGCATAATCCGCAATTAAAGAAACCTTTCCGAATGATAACTCAGCAAAAATATCTTCCGGAATTCCGGTCCCGGAAATATCGAAGTACATATCTGAACGCTTAAAAGCATCTTTTGCTTTTTTACCTAAGCAAAGAATGTTCACATTGGCATTCGAATACTCTTCGTTAATCGCCAGATTCACACGTTTGATGATGTTGTTATTGAATCCACCACACAATCCGCGATTGGAAGTAATGGCAATGATCAATACATTTTCAACCGGACGTGAAGCAGCCAATGCATTTTCTGAAATATCCAACGATGCTGTCAAATTACCTAAGATCTCCTGCAATTTTTCAGCATACGGACGCATTTGAGTAATTGCATCTTGCGCACGCTTCAATTTTGCAGCAGAAACCATCTTCATTGCAGATGTAATCTGCATCGTAGATCCTACCGAAGTAATTCGATTTCGTATTTCCTTTAAATTAGCCATAACTCTAATTTAAAATTGAAAATGTAAAATTGATAAGATTGCTCCCCTTTTACATTCTCAATTTTCAATTTTAAATTAATATTTTCCAGCGATCTCTTTCGCTACTTTTCCTAAAAGATCTGTATCAGCATCTTCGTATTTTCCAGCTTTCAAGCGAACTAAAACATCTGAATGTTTTGCCTCCAGGAAGTCTAAGTATTCTTTTTCGAATTCTTTTACTTTGTTTACCGGAACGTTTTGCATCAAACCTTTTGTACCAACGTAGATAATTGCAATTTGCTTCTCTACCGGGTATGGATCTCCTTCACGTTGCTTCAGGATTTCTAAGTTACGAGCTCCTTTGTCCAATACGGATTTAGTAGCTGCATCCAAATCAGAACCGAATTTAGCAAACGCTTCCAACTCGCGATATTGAGCCTGATCCAATTTCAAAGTACCTGCTACTTTCTTCATGGATTTAATTTGCGCGTTACCTCCTACACGGGATACCGAGATACCTACGTTAATTGCAGGGCGGATACCGGCGTTGAATAAATCACCTTCCAGGAAGATCTGACCATCCGTAATCGAAATTACGTTTGTAGGGATGTATGCAGAAACGTCACCTGCCTGTGTTTCGATAATCGGAAGAGCTGTTAATGAACCACCACCTTTCACCAATCCTCTGATAGATTCAGGAAGGTCATTCATTTGTTTTGCGATATTGTCATCAGCGATGATTTTCGCAGCACGCTCCAACAAACGGGAGTGAAGGTAGAAAACGTCACCAGGGTAAGCCTCACGGCCCGGAGGACGACGTAGTAACAAAGATACCTCACGGTAAGCAACTGCTTGCTTGGAAAGGTCATCAAATACGATCAATGCAGGACGTCCTGAATCACGGAAGAACTCACCAATTGCAGCACCTGTCATTGGAGCATAAAATTGCATTGGAGCCGGATCAGAAGCATTTGCTGCAACGATTACCGTGTAAGCCATCGCACCAGCGTCCTCTAATTTCTTAACTATTCCTGCAACCGTTGAACCTTTTTGTCCTATTGCTACATAGATACAGAAAACAGGTTCTCCACGGTCATAAAATTCTTTTTGGTTGATGATCGCATCGATAGCAACAGTTGTTTTTCCTGTCTGACGGTCACCAATGATCAACTCACGTTGTCCACGACCAATCGGAATCATCGCATCAATCGCCTTGATACCTGTTTGAAGAGGCTCAGTAACCGGTTGACGGAAGATAACTCCCGGAGCTTTACGCTCGATTGGCATTTCATACAATTGACCGGAGATTGGTCCTTTACCGTCGATTGGGTTACCGATAGTATCCACAACACGACCAACCATTCCTTCTCCAACGTTTACAGAAGCAATGCGGTTTAAGCGTTTTACTGTATCTCCTTCTTTTACTCCGGAAGAGCGACCCAATAATACTACCCCTACGTTATCTTCTTCCAGGTTCAAAGCGATTCCTTGAAGAGCTCCTTCGAACTCAACCAATTCACCGTATTGAACACCTTTCAATCCGTAAACGCGAGCGATACCATCACCGATCTGTAATACCGTACCTACTTCCTGCAATTCAGCCTCCGAACGGAAACCCGCTAATTGCTCTCTTAAAATCGCAGAAACTTCTGCTGGTTTAACATCTGCCATGTTTTTCTTTTTTTATGAGAATTTCAATAACGCTTTTTACTTTCTCAATTCCTTCATTTTCTCAATGCATCAGCTTGTGAGCTGATCGAAATCGAAAGCTGCGCTTTCTCCTCTCTTATCTTGTTAAACGTTGTTTTAACTTATTAATTTGTGATGCAACCGATGCATCGATCTGAGTATCGCCCATACGAACGATAAATCCCCCGATTAAATCCGTATCTATTTTCTCAGTCACCTCAAGTGTACCTGAAGTGGTTGCCTGAATTTTAGAGATAATGTCTTTTTTAACTTTATCATCCAGTTTTTGAGCACTGATCAATGTTACCGGAACAATTCCCTGATACGCCTTTAAAAGTACATCAAAAGAATTTGCTATTTGATACAAATATGCTTCACGACCATTCTTTACAATCAACTCGATGAACAAGTTGGTTACTTTATCGAACTGATCGAACACTGCATTTAATACCGACAATTTTTTATCTGCTTTCACAACAGGATTTTCAAGCATCACTTCCAAATCTCTGTTTTCAGCACAAACTGTTGCCATGTATTTCATATCTGCCGCGATAGCATCCACTTTGTTTTGTTCGATCGCCAGATCCAACAAAGCTTGAGCGTAACGGGAAGCTGATTTTGAAATCTTCATTTCTATCGATTAGTTCAAGTTAATATCACCTGCCATTTTCTCAGCCAAGGCTTTCTGTTTCTCATCTGAAGAAAGTTCTCCACGAATGATTTTTTCAGCGATTTCCAAAGAGATTGCAGCAACCTGATTTTTCAATTCTGCGATTGCAGCTGTTTTCTCAGTATTGATTGTTGCACGAGCCGATTCAACGATTTTATTTGCTTCTGCTTTTGCATCTGCTTTCGCTTTCTCAACCATTCCGGTTGCAACTTCTTTTGCATCTTTCACGATTGCATCGCGTTCTGCACGAGCTTCTTTCAACAAGTTCTCATTTGAAGCCTGTAATGCAAGCATCTCAGCTTTTGTTTTCTCAGCCAACTCCAATGCATCGGAAATTTTTTGCTCACGTGCATTAACGGAAGACAAAATTGGTTTCCAAATGAACTTAGTTAAAATAACAAGCAATAAGACAAACACTAAGCCCGTCCAAAAAAGTAATCCTAAATCCGGTGTAATTAACCCCATCTTATTTCTATTTTAATTTTTCAATTGTTGTAAAAAAGGCTTGTTGCAACCAACCGTTACAACAAGCTTTTCAATTACTTCGCGTTTCCTAGTAGACCAACTACTACGCCGAAAAGCGCAACACCTTCGATTAACGCTGCTGCGATAATCATAGCTGTTTGAATTTTTCCAGAAGCCTCAGGTTGGCGAGCGATTGCGTCCATTGCTGAACCACCGATTTTACCAATTCCTAATCCTGCACCTAAAACTGCAAGACCTGCTCCGATTGCTGCTACACTTCCGTAAACACCTACCATTGTATATGTATTAAAAAATTACTAATTAATGATGCGCTTCTTCAACCGCTGCACCGATAAACAAAGCTGACAACATTGCAAACAAGAATGCTTGTAAGAATGCCACCAACAACTCCAAAACAGAAATAAACAAAGCCATAGGAACAGATAAACCTCCCCATGCTGCATTCTGATTAATAAAAATAATTGAGATCAATGCCAATACGATGATGTGACCTGCGGTCATGTTCGCAAACAAACGAACCATCAAGGCGAAAGGTTTTGTCAAAATACCTACCAATTCAATCGGAATCATAATGATCAATAAAGGTTTTGGAACACCTGGCATTGCGAATATATGCAACCAATAATTTTTGTTTGCTGAAAAAAGAGTCACCAACAAGGTGCAAACTGACAAGAACAAAGTCACGGTTATATTACCTGTCAAATTTGCTCCTCCCGGAAGGAAGGGAACTAAACCAAGTAAGTTATTGATAAAAATAAAGAAGAAAATCGTCAATAAATACGGAACGTACTTTTGGTATTTATGTCCAATGTTTGCTTTAGCAATATCGTCACGAACCATTACGATCAAAACCTCTAAATACTTAGCCAATCCCTTCGGAGCAACCGGACCATTCTTTTTATAGAAACGAGCCACATTACTCAGAATCATTAAAATCAGGATAGCACCCATAAACAAAGACAATACATTTTTCGTTATCGAGAAATCAAACGGAGCAAGCGCACCATGAACATGACCATCTTCAAAGACTAATCCGCCATTCTCCAATTTATAAATTTCTTCGTGGAACATAGCATAACCTACAGCTGGACCAACTCCTTTCACATATTCAACTGAATCTTTTGTTTTGGAATCAAATCCTTTCGCTCCTTCTCCGTGGTAAAAATGTTTCGATGAAAAAGTCTTCACCCCACCATCAATTAAAATAACCGGAAGATAGATAGAAACAGCGTCGTGGTGACCTCCCCACAAGTGCCATTCGTGCGCATCAGAAACGTGATGCATGATCATTTCCCCGACGTTAAACTCCTTTTTCTCTTCAGAATTATGCTCCGAAGCAAATGAAGTTGAAAAAATCAGTATTCCTACTAAAAGAGAGAAAAATCGTTTTGCACTGAAAATTAATGACATCGCTAATTTATATTTAGATAAAACCCTAAATTTTGGCGCAAAGGTAGTGAATCTTTCAGAACCACCAAGAAAAAATTGCAAACAAATTCCTTTTTTGCGGCATTCGTTGTAGAGAAAATAAATCCGGCTAAAAAAAATGATTTTCAGGAATTTATTTTATGCCAGGTTAAAGAATAGTATTCGCAATTATCTCCCGCGGATTTCGCAGAGAAACGCGGATATTGTGCACGGATTTAAATAATTTTCAGTTTTACACTAACTAGATTTGCAAGTATTAAAAAACATTACGGTATCAGCAGAATCAGACATTCCTTTTAGAAAAGAAAACATATTGTTTCTAGCTCTTCCGAACTTTCAATAACATCCAAAAGGCTTGCGTGAATAACATGATCAAGAAAAAACTCATGAAATACCAAACAAATTCTCTAAATGAATCTTTCCAGGCAAATTTGACAATCAATAAAAAAAACATAATAAGAATCATTTGGATTGCCGTACCTAAAATAAAACGTTGTGCCTGAGATTCTGCCGTTGCTTTGGATCCGGACATCATAATTGCAGTACTTGAAAAAAAGATTACTAACAAACCAATAATTCCAGCGA
>CAMPIU010000110.1 GCA_946886545.1 uncultured Flavobacteriales bacterium
ATTTTAATTTGGCACACAAATTAATTGCTACCATGCTACAACGACTTTCGATAGTCTTATTATTCTTGTTGATTTTTCAGTCATTGAATGCTCAAAAAACCGACCTGCAAAGGATCGAAGATTTGAAGATGAAAATCAAGCAAGCGACTTATTATGACAGTTCAACTGTATTCTCACTTGGATGGCAATGCATTCAACTTGCCAAAAAACTCCATAAAGAGAATGAAATCGGTTATGTCTACCAATATTACGGAAGCTTTAACTATTACGCCAACAACCTGAGTGAAGCCAAAAAATATTACTTTAAAAGTATCGCAGTCGGAGAAAAAACGAAAGATTTCAAACTCATCAATTCCACGAAAATCAGGCTTAACTACTTAACCCTTGATCAAGACGTATTAAAGGCCGAAAGCGGATTCAAACAACTTTTACAAGACGCACAAAAAGGCAATTACATTGAAAACCAACTCGAGATTTATAACGGTTTCGGGATCATGTATGAAACCCGTTTGATGTATGACAAAGCTACTGAGAGTTATCTAAAAGGACTTCGCATTTCAGAGAAGTATAATGAAAAATTCGCAACGGGTTATTTACTCAACAACCTGGCTCTTCTTAAATTAAAAGCAAAAAAATACGAAGAAGCAAAAAAAGACCTGGAGCGTGCGTTAATCTTATCGACAGAAACCAATGAATCGCGTTTGCGATTGAATGTATTAAATAACCTGGGATTGGTCACACATGAGATCAAAGACTTCAAAGGCTCTGTTCTTCATTACAAACAGACTGTTACAGAAGCAAAAAAGATCGGTTTCCCTTCCGGAATACTTGCTGCGTATATCAATCTATCGTCATCATACCTGGATAACAAGCAAATAACGGAAGCATCCAAAAGCTGCGATTCGGCTCTTGCAATTGTTCAAACATATCGCGATCCCGTTTTCCTGATCAACGCTTACATAATGAGAGGAATCGTTTCGACGGAGCAAAAAGATTTTCAAACAGCAGAAAGATGCATTGATTCTGCTCAGCTTTTTCTCAAATCATACAACGATCCGAATTTCAGAAAAGAATTGATCGCATTGCAATCCAAACTGGCATCTGCACAGGGAAATTTCAAACTGGCTTATGAACTTGAGCGTCAGTACAGCAGTTTATCGGACAGCATACGGGAAGTTTCAAATGAAAATGAGCAAATGCGCCTACAAACCATTTATGGCAAGGAACGGCTTGAAAATGAACTCAAAGACTCCAAACAAAGAAATAGAATTCTTCGAGCCAAAAGTGAATTGAAATCAGCCAATTACCGTTTTATTTTCCTGGTGATTTTATCCCTGTTCCTACTTACTCTTGCCGGAGTTTACATTTATAATGTCCAAAAATCACGAAAAATTAAATCTGTTTTTTCGCAAAAGTTAATTGAACAAATCGATGCCGAACGTTCGCGGATTTCCAAAGACCTTCACGACGATATTGGTCAAAGTTTAGCGGTAGTCAAATCAAAACTGAATTTATTTACAAGCGGAAAAATTTCCCAACTGGAAGGTGTTGACGCAGAAATCGGTGACATCCTAGAACAAACCAGGGTTCTAAGCCATCAGCTTCATCCGACAGCCTTAGAGAAAATAGGTTTGGAACGCGCACTGCATTCGATCATTGAAAAAACGCAATCCGCCACGGATATGATCTGCAATTTTGACTTTGATCTGGGAGAGAGAATCATTAACCTTGAAACAAGTTCGCAAATCTATCGAATCATCCAGGAATGCATTTCAAACACGATCAAACATGCACACGCAAGTGCTTTAAAGGTTAGCGTAGAGGAAAAAAACGGAGAATTAATTATTCAATACAAAGACAATGGAATTGGAATTTCCGATTCCCAGGACAAACTGGGATTAGGTCTTTTAACCATTCAGGAAAGAACTGCAATAATTGGCGGGCGTTTAGACTTGAAAACAGGAACTAACAAAGGAATTTCTCTCACAATAACAATTTAAATGAAGGTAATTTTAGCAGATGATCATCCGATATTCAGAAGTGGCTTAAAGTTTCTTCTCGAATCTTCTTTCGATCACGTTGAAATTCAAGCCTATGAAAACGGGGCTCAGGTAATTGAAAACATTCCCTTATTCAAACCGGACATTGTTTTACTTGATATTGATATGCCGGTTCTGAACGGATTGGAAACCTGTTCGATCATCAAGCAGCAATATCCCGAGCTAGCCGTAATTATTCTTTCCATTCACAAAACCACTGACATTATTAAACTTGCGTTTTATAACGGGGCGCGGGGATATTTGATTAAAGACAATACATCAGAAGAAATTGTGGAATGTATTAACTGGGTAAGAGAAGGAAAAACGTATTTACCGCTTGTATTGAGAAATCAGCACAATAAACGCGAGGCAGATCCGAAAATGGAATTAATCACTGATGAGATCAATTCGCTTACACCAACTGAATTGAAAGTCTTAAAACTTGTAAGCAAAAAATACTCCAGCAAAGAAATAGCCAACCTGCTCTTTGTATCTCCGAAGTCGGTAGAAAATTACCGGTCTCGGATTTGCAAAAAACTGAATTTGGACGCACGGAACAACAGCCTGATCTTATGGGTGATGGAGAACAAATTTCTACTGGATTCAGACCAACTTCAATAAAACAACAAAGAGATTCCATTTCCATAAAACCTCTTTGCTTCGGGGCATAGTTGTGTGTGCTTATGTTTTCAATATTAGTAAGTCAAACCGGTATATCTAAATTGTCATCGTGGATTTTATGAAAAATTCCATGAAAACTATTCGAATAAAGATTGTTCAGAGACGCAACTTGCTCCCACTGGGAATATCAAAATCGCTAGAAGCGCGAATATAACCAGTAGGAGCTTTAATTGTTGCTTGCAACCATTCATTTTGGCATCTCTCCATTTTCGCCTCCTTGTCCGAGAAGCGTCCACTACCAAAGTGAATAGTTTACAGATGATTTAAACGTAATATCCTGTTGTGATGCAGAACTAAAATACACAACGTAGAAAAAAGTAGTAGTAGATTATTACGTGCCATCTATGTTTGTAAACCCTAATTTTAATTTCTTAAGACAAATCTAAATTTACAAAAGCACATATTAAAGAGGGCTGCCCCCTCAAAAAAAAGTTACTAAACTTTAGCAATGAAAAAATACAACAAGATCAAGTCTTCTATGTTTAAAAACAAACAATTAAAGAGTGTCCCGGAGATAAGTACATACCACCTGATTGCGGTATTTTAAGTTGATCGTTTTGTATTTATTCCATCCGACGTAAGGTAAGCCGTTGGTATAGAAAACAATTAATTTTTTCAGTTTTTCACTCACATCCCGCTCTGACGGAGCCGGCCCCAAAACGATTCGCTGAGCACCAACTCGTGGAATCAAAACAAAATCTCCCCACTTATCCCTGTGAACCTGGCTTATTTGAGCTGTTAAAAAAGGATTCTCATGTATAACCTTTGCAATGTGGAAAATTTCATCCAGACTGCGCTCATTCTTCAATTTAGGATCAGACTCAATATCTTCTACCAGCAAGCTATCAGATCTATCCTTGATATTTCCGGTAAAAACCAGAATTCGGGCTGTAAAATTAGGTGTAGGATCCATCGTTGCTCCTTTCGAATCAACATAAAAACTCTCACCGAACCGGTTAAAAATTCGTGCGTAAGGCTGTCGGACTTTCAATTTAATCCCCCAATTCCCTCCTAATTGTTTGTATACATCGACTTCTTCAACTTCATGCATTTTTCGAATATGTTCTTCGATTGCAGCAGTGTTCAAATTCTTTACAAGTTGATTGGGATAGAAGAGGTTCAGTCTTTTCAAACGAATAAGCAATTCTGTTTCAGTCAGAAATGCATTCTCATCAACCACCGAAATAGAAATATTGGGATTCAAAACAATTGCCTCATCCTGGTTTTTACGCGCCAAAAAAAGCACCCCAATGATGGCAACAGCAAATAAAGCCCAAGCTGCTATTTTCAGTTTTCCTTTCAATTTTCCTTTTCTAATATTTTTTTCATTTCCGGAACAATCCGGTCAATATCTCCTGCCCCAATTGTTAGAACTACACCCTCTTCAATGGAGTTCGCAAATTCCAGAACTTCTTCCGGAGTTTTTAAACTAGCTTTCCCACCAATCTTCCGCACCAGTTCATCACTGGTTACACCGGCAATAGGCTCTTCTCTTGCAGGATAAATGGGCATAATAATCGCCTCATCCAATTTAGCAAGCTCACGCACAAATCCTTCCTCGAAATCTCTTGTCCGCGAAAATAAATGAGGTTGAAAAACACCAATTATCTTCTTGTTCGGGTACAACAAACGGATAGACGAGACAAGTGCCGCAATTTCAGTCGGATGATGTGCATAATCATCAATATAGATCAGTTTTTCGGTGCGGACCTGGTATTCAAAACGTCTCTTAACTCCTTTGAAATTTTGCAGTCCGGAGCGTATTTCATTTTCTGAAAGTCCCAATTCTTTACACATTGCGGCAACTGCCAATGCGTTTTCAGCATTGTGAATACCGGGAAGCCCTAAAGCCACCTCTTTCCAAACTTCAGCGTTAAAGTGAATATCCATGAAAAACTGACCCTTTTCATAATACAGATTTGTTCCGTTCACTTGAGCACCCGTTTCGTTGATTCCATAGGAAATCCCTCTAAAACCGGTTTGACGAAGGGGAAGTTCATATTTATAGATCAATAACTGATTCTCGTTGTGTTTATCTGCATACTCCTGGAAACCTTCGATAAATAATTCTTTGGTTCCATAAATATCCAAATGATCCGGATCCATTGCTGTGATAATACTTGCAAAAGGTTTCAAACGCAGAAATGAGCGGTCAAACTCATCCGCTTCAATAACCGAGTATGCTGCAGATGGGTCAACTAAAACATTGGAGGAAAAATTAGAAGAAATTCCACCGAGAAAGGCAGAACACTTCAAATGCGACTGACTCAAAACGTAAGCAAGCATTGTTGAAGTAGTCGTTTTACCATGCGTTCCTGCAACTCCAAGACCCTTACTTGTTTGTGTAATTAAACCAAGTACCTCGCTTCGTTTTAATACTTTGTGATTTTGTTGCACATAAACCAACTCTCCCATATTTTTGGGGATTGCAGGTGTATAAACCACAAGGGTTGAATCAATATCCTGATAAGCAGAAGGAATCTTGTCGGCTAAATCATCAAAATGCACGGCAATTCCTTCCTTTTGTAATTCATCGGTTAATGGTGAAGGAGTTTTATCGTACCCGGCCACATCAAAACCTTTCGCTTTGAAATAGCGCGCTAGGGCCGACATTCCGATTCCGCCAATGCCTATGAAATAAAAGCGTTTTATGTTGTCCAATTCCATTTTTTATTATTCCCATTTTGTGCGGACGCGAGGCGTCACGTCCCTACAGCAAATTTTCAATCACATCCACAATATCTGTTGTTGCATTCGGTTTTGCCATTCGTTTGATCGCGATACGCAACTCGTTCATCTTATCTTCATCATTCAGAACCTGAATTGCCGCCGGAATCAATTGTTCTTTTGCCACATCGTCTTTTATCAAAATAGCAGCCTGATTTTTAACCAATGCCATTGCATTCTTTGTTTGATGATCTTCGGAAACATTCGGTGAAGGAACCAAAATAGTTGGTTTACCTACAATACACAATTCCGAGATAGACAATGCACCTGCACGTGAAACAATCACATCCGCAACGGTATATGCAGCATCCATTCGGGCAATGAAATCCGTTATATAAACCGGAGCTTTTTTCCGGATCTCCAATTCCTGTTTCATCGATTCAAAATAATACTTTCCACATTGCCACAAAACCTGAACACCTGCCTCTTCCAGTTGACTCAAGCCATGAAGAACACCTTCATTCAATGTGCGCGCACCCAAGCTCCCACCCATTACCAAAACGGTTTTTTTCGAAGGATCAAGTACCGGAAATTGGTTGAAAGCCTCTTCTTTCGTGATCGCCATGCGGTTTAACTCTTCGCGGACCGGGTTTCCTGTCAAACGGATTGTAGCCGGAGGAAAAATTCGTTCCAATCCTTCATAAGCCGTACAAACTGCCTTCACTTTTTTAGCAAGCAAGCGATTGGTTTTACCAGGATACGAATTCTGCTCCTGGATCAAGGTCGGAATACCGAGTCTCTGAGCCATTTTCAAAGTCGGACCGCTGGCATACCCACCTACTCCGATTACTACTTCGGGTTTAAATTCTTTTAAAACATTCTTCGCCAGAGAAAGACTTTTAAGCAGTTTGAAAGGAAGAGCCAAATTTTTCAAGGTCAGCTTTCGCTGCAAGCCAATAATTGGAAGACCTACAATTTTATATCCTGCTGCCGGAACTTTTTCCATTTCCATTTTCCCTTCTGCTCCAACGAACAGAATCTCCGCATTCGGATTGCGTTTTTTAATTTCATTGGCAATTGCCAAGGCCGGAAAGATATGCCCACCTGTTCCGCCGCCTGATATCACTATTTTCTTTAATTCCTTCATGCAAAAACACTTTCAGATTCTACAGAAACTTTCTCTTCTTGTTTTTGGGCAACTCCCTGTACAATTCCGATTGCCACACAAGCCATAATCATTGCGGAACCTCCCATTGCCAAAAACGGCATGTTTTGACCTGTAACCGGGAAAATTCCGGTACAAACCATCATATTTACAGCTGCCTGGGAAAGAAGAAGAATTCCGATTCCCAAACAGACATAAGTCTCGAAGAGCTGCTCGGCACGGAGTCCGATCCGCATAATCCGGTAAAGCATAATAAGGTAAAGCAGCACGAGAATAATTGCTGCAAACGAACCGAACTCTTCCACAAAGGATGCAAAGAAAAAATCGGCATAAGCTTCCGGAATAAATTCCTTCACCTTACCTTTCCCTACACCCTGACCAAAAAAGCCCCCTAAATAAATTGCCTGTTCGGCACTTTTCGCCTGCATATTTCCTGGAGAATCAATATCATCGGCATTTTCATACCTGTTGGTAAACCGATTCACCCAGGTTTCGTAACGCGGCAGAATATTCAGATCGGGCAAGGCTTTATGCAGTCCAATAGCCATTACAAAGAGCAAAACTCCCGCAAAAATAACTGAAAAGAGCTTGGAAAAAGGGACTCTTCCGAGGAAAAGCAAGGTAAAGCTGATCATAAACAGAATGGCAGCCGTTGAAAAGTTATCTTTAACAATCAACCCACAAATAATAACTATCGGTGCCATTACCGGTAAAAAGCCTTTTTTCCAATCACTCATTTCGTCCTTCTTTTTGACGAGCATTCTGGAAACGTAAATCAACAAAGCCAATTTCGCAAAATCCGAGGACTGGAAAGTTAATCCCACAAAGGGGATTTTTACCCAGCGACCTGCTTCATTTACTTTAGTTCCGAAGAAAAGCGTAAAAATTAATAAAGCAATTGAGCCGTAATAAATGATCTTAGACATCCTGGAAATGTACATCGGATCACGCTTGTGAACCCAGTACATCGCCAATACTGCCAGGAGTATATAAATAAAATGCTTGAACAAATACTTGAATGGTGTTCCGCCCTCGATCTTTACTAAGATCGGAACAAAACTGTAGACAGAAACCAATGAAAACCCAAGTAAAATGAGTGTAATCACCCAAATTACCAAATCTCCTTTAAAGTGCTTTCTTAGAAACTGTACCATTTTTTATTGATGTAACTTAACAAAGTTTTCAAAAACCTCCATCTTAGTCTTCCATTCATTTCCCTGAACAGTGAAGAGTAAAATGTGTCTTGCGCGTTTGTTCTTTTTCAAAAATTCCAATGCATCTTCCAACGATTCGGTTCCGGTAACCAAAGGCATCCCGGAAATAATATCGGATGGAATTGAAAGCTGCGGATTATCAAACTGAGCACACCACTGAACGGAGCGCAAAGTTTCCGGATCCACTTGTGCCATTTCTTGAATACTGATCTCATTTGACAACCAGAAAACCGGAAACGGAAAGGTGGAAATTGTTGCAGAAAGTTCAACAACAGGTGGTTTATACCACGTGAATACATCCATCCCCCAAAGTTTACCCAATGGTCTCAGGGACATTCTCTCAGCTGCATCAAGCGATTCCTTTCGGGCCTGAAGCAGTTGAGTTTGCTGATCAACCTTTTTAATTTCCATGACTCATGGTTTAAAGTGAACGAACGGCCTCTTTAAATTGATTTCCTCTGTCTTCGTAATTTTCGAACAGGTCAAAACTTGCACAAGCCGGTGACAACAAAACAGTCTCGTCTTTTTTAGCCAAACGGTAACCGTAAGCTACAGCCTCCATTGCAGAACTTGCTTCAACGATAGTTTCCACGTGACCGGAAAAAGTGTCGATGATCTTTTGATTGTCTTTTCCAAGGCAAATAATTGCTTTCACCTTTTCTTTCACCAATTCCACCAATTCGGAATAGTCATTTCCTTTATCAACACCTCCAACAATCCAAATTGTCGGTTGTTCCATACTTTCCAATGCAAACCACGTTGAGTTTATG
>CAMPIU010000111.1 GCA_946886545.1 uncultured Flavobacteriales bacterium
TTAATTCCGGTTTTCCGATTCGGATATCCGCTGTTTTCAAGGTTTCAATAATGTCATCATCCTTGAAATTCAAAGCAATGCGCAGTTTTCTGAAAATAATATTATTGGTCAGTTTTTCTTCCGCTTCAGGAATTTTTCCGTCTTTCAATCCTCTTTTATCTACAATGAAACCGTTCAAAAGAGCAGCTAGTGCCTGATCCGGCATTTCTTTGAAACCTTCGTATTGTTCTTGTTTCATCCATGCAAAAATATCCAAAGGAGATACCATGAACTCAACTGATTTAAAGAGATTCCCGATTTTCTCTTCATCCCACTGATAGATTTTGCGAAGCTTGTAAAAGATGTAATTGTTATCCATGGAACAAAGTTACCAAATTTAAACTATCTTTCATTTGACATGTTTTGAAAGCTGAATGAAAGAAACCATCTTAATAATCGCGTGCATCTTTGCATTTGGAAGCAGGGCACAACAGGTATTGAATGATTCTGTAATTGAACTACCTCCTATGAATCAGCAGGTACTGGATACTGCGGTCACCTACGGGAGAATGATCTAACCAAGCTATGAAAGTTCGGTTTGCACAGAATTTGTGATCGGAGTACTTGGTCATTTCATGAAATTGACTTCCGAAGATACCATCAATATTCGAATTGATCAGCCAAGAGCAAATCTGAAGGAAGTTTACTTGCAAATTGAGAATGGCTCTCCTTATCCCAAAGGAGTCGTTCATGCACTGGTTTCTAAAGGAAAGGGCACTGAAATTTTAGATCGAAACCAGGTTTTATCCGGAGACTTTGTACAGTTTTGGTATCCGAATTCGTGGGGACATTGCGGAATCGTTGCAAAGATTGATGTAGAGAATAAGGTTTTGTGGTTATATTCTTCGTATCCAAGTACCGGAGGTTATGGTATTCAACCTTTCCACATGCCGGATTATTGTCATTTTGTTCGCTTAAAAGAATAAACAGTTGAACTGATTTATTTTTATTCCCTAATTCGAACGAACTTAGTTGAATACAATGTACTTTTGCACAAAATTCAATCTCTAAGTGAAACGATTCTTAAAAAGTAAATGGTTTAAAATCCCATTCTACACCCTGACCTTTGCCTTTGCCGCAATTGGATTCTTTTTAACTGTTTCTTATATGGCCATTCAAATGGGATGGACGAAAGAAGGTGGCATCGTTGATTCGAATAACCGCTACTTCCAGGAAATGCAGGATAAATACGACCAGGATTTTAAGGTGGACAGTGCAACGATGGTGCAAAAGCGCTATGAAGCTATGGAACGGATCATTGTGCTGAATGAGTATTATCCTCAAAATGCACAGTATATTCTTTCGGTTCTCCAGAAAGGTGCTGATGAATACGAGGTGCTTCGTATGCTGGATGCTGTTGATCTGCAGTTAAAGGACAATAGGCGATACAGAAAGGCACTCTCAAAGATTAAGTTCGATTCCAAACGTAGAAAAGAAGTGAGTAACCTCAGTGCTTTTGAGTGGATGAACATTGCTGAATGGAAAACCTTCAAGGAGGCTGTTTCGAAGGATAAAAAATTAATTGATTCTGTGGCGAAACAAACCGGTGTTGAAGGACGATTAATTGTTTCCTGTTTGGTTGGTGAACAAATCCGTTTGTTTAATTCTTCCCGTGAGGCCTATAAAAAATGGATAGGACCCTTAAAAGTCCTTTCAGTGGAATCCCAATTTTCATTCGGTGTAACCGGCATCAAGGAACATACCGCAATGAATATCGAACACAACCTGAAGGATCCGAAAAGTATTTATTACCTGGGACCCAAATACGAAGGATTGCTCGATTTTGTAGGACAGGACACAGCAACGATCAATAAAGAACGCATTGATCGTCTGACTGATTTTCATAATCACTATTATTCATACATGTACGCAGCTTTGTTTTTGAAACAAGTGAAAGTACAGTGGGAAAAAGAGGGTTTCCCGATAGATAAACGACCGGAAATTTTGGCTACCTTGTTCAATGTGGGATATCCGCAGTCAAAACCAAAGCCTAATCCAAGAGTGGGCGGTTCAACGATCAAGATCTATGAAAAACCGTATTCTTTTGGCGCAATTGCTTATCAGTTCTACTATTCCGGCGAACTTTTTGACTTATTTCCTTTTGAAAAAAAGAAGTTTGATTGGAATGAAAAAACTTAATGCAGTAACCTGTATGCTTGTCTTGTTGGGAGTAGGAGTACTTTTTAATTTAAAATGTGACTGCGCGATTAATCAGAGTTTAAGTAGTATGCTCACCCAAGTGCAACGCGGTTAATTGTTCAACTTGATTAATTGTCTCCTATGCATCTATCTGCTTAATAGAACTACAGTAGACACAACGCTTACGCTGATCGCATGTCGCCAGTAGCTTATGCCATAGCTTCAGCATAGGCGCATAGCGATGGCTCATAGAAAATATAGAAAAAAACAGCTGAATAACATTTTGTTCTTTTGAAAACGCTAAAAAGCTATGTAGCCTATGTTCCTATGTGATTCAAATAAACCATAGTTTTTTCTCAGCGAATCATCGTAACAAATCCATTGTAGCGCGTATTTCCTCCCTGATTGTTCGTCACCACAAAAACATAGGTGTAAACTCCGTCCGGAACAAGCATTCCGTCGTTTGTTTTTCCATCCCAGTTCAAATCATCGGCGTGGAATTCCTTGATGATATTTCCCCAGCGATTGACAATAAAACCTTCTGAAAGAAATCCGCCCATAATACTGATTGAAAAGAAATCATTGACATTGTCATTATTCGGTGTGAACACATTCGGAATGAACACGGCATAATTTTCTATGCTGCAATCTTCGAATACAATTTGGGCAGTATGAGTTGTAGAACAACCGTTTCCATCCAAAATATTCGTCACCACATTGTCAGATTCAAAATACCAGATTCCCTGGAATAAAATCGAATCACCTTCGCAAGCCGTTAAACTTTGATAAACCGGATTCACGGTAAATATGGAAAGATTCAAGGTGTGCGTGCTGTCACAGCCATTTTGATCGGTAAATACAAAAGGATATGAACCGGCATCCGAAAGTGTTTGACCGTTGAAAAGATAAGTGTCTCCCGGACAAATGGACTGTGATTCATTTGTTGCTTGCGGAGTGCATCCTGTCACTAAAATAGTTTGACAATCTTGAGAAGCACAGGCTCCCGCTCCAAGTGAATAACAGATTTGATAAGTTCCCGCTCCCACACTTTGTGGATTAAATAATCCGGATGCAGAGATACAGCTTCCACAATCAGAAGTCCAGGTTCCTCCTGCACTAGCGGCTACAAATTGAACCGGAGCATCCGAAGTTGAAAACGGTCCTGTCGTTTGGATTGTTGCATCCTGAACCGGAGTACCGGCTGAAATAGTTGCGGAAGCGCTGGAAGAACAACCTCCGTTATCTGTAACTGTTACGCTATATGTTGCCGGGCACAGACTTGAAATGTTTGCTGTGGAAGCTCCGTTAGACCAAAGAATGGTATAAGGTGCTGTTCCGCCCGAAATGTTGGTTAAAGCGGTTCCGTCACACAAATTTTGACACGTTTCATTTGTTGAAGAGGTCTGAACGGTAATTGTACTTCCGTTATTTGTTACGGTGGCCTGAGCTGTCATGGAACAACCTCCGTTGTCTGTAACTGTTACAGTGTATGTTCCGGCACATAAACCGTTAATACTTGCTGTTGTTGCACCGTTTGACCAGGAGTAAGTATAAGGAGTGGCTCCTCCGGAAACCGTTGCATTTGCAGTTCCGCTGCAAGGTCCACATCCTGTTGGTGTAGCACTGGCAGTAACTTGAAGACCTGTTGTAATACCGCATTGCGGATTCATCGAACCGATCCAGGTATCATTTGCCGCGTTGTTTGCTGCTCCGGGAGTTTCATTGACTCCAACACTACCAGAAGACCAGTTTGCTTGAAGTGCAAAATTGTTATTTGTGTTATTGGTCATCGAGAATACAGTACTGCCGGCACCTCCTGAGAAATAAATGATGTTGTTCGTGGAATTATTTCCCCAGCTAACAGCATGTGAAGGAGTTGCAGCTGAAATGTTGGCTAAAATTAAAAATGAATCATTCGAATTCGACATAGCAACCTGGTTCCAGCCTCCGGATCCGGCAACCCATCCACTCACAGGATAAACTGGATTTGCACTGGTTGGACTTGTGCCTTGACCTTCGATTAAACTGGAGTTGATTGGAATTATTAAACGGCAGTTTCCGTCATTCATGCTTAAATCATCCGGTGGAATAGCCGGATTGCGATCAGTCTCGTTATAAATTACTATCAAAGTTCCCTGGGGAATACAACTCCAAAATGCATTATTCGCAAAACGAACAGCCCCGGCTGCAATTCCTGTTCCGCTTCCGGAAGCAAAATAACCGTTATTGTCGTCCAAAACAATCCCTCTTAAATCCAAACATGGAGCAGGGGTTTGACAATTTGGATTTCCCACGACCAATAATTCAACATATTCTTGTGAACCGCTTCCCTGGGAAACTTCATTGATAATTAATTGTTGAGAATAAGACCGGAATGAAATAAGTACTATTAAACTGGCAATTACGTGAAGAAAACGCATTGTTTTAATGAAAATAAACTCCTAATTGAATCTGGTTTCAGCAAAAATATCAACGGATCAGTGCCTCAAGGATTACAAATTCAACTTTTCACCGCAAAGATAGACCGAAATAGTTAAATCTTTGAGTAAAAGATGTTATCAAATGATTATGAAGCTGTAAGTATCGATGATGAATTGTTTAAGTTTGAACAGGAGGTTTAACTGTTAACACACGCCAATTTTGAAAGCATTCATTTTACTCTGTTGCATCTTGCGTTTTTTCGGTAGTCAGGCGCAGGAATTATGTGACCTGAAAGGGGAAATAGATTTTCCATGGATTAATCAATACAGTGTTTACGGATTGAACGATACTTTGGCTGAAATATCAATTGCGTTTTATGAACAACATTATAACAGGGCAAAAAGAAAGAAAGAATTAAATAATGAATTGCTCTTGTTTGCACTTGTAAAAAAACATCAATTACTATTCAATCCTTATGTGGTACTGACTAATTGCGAGGAAGGAAGAATCATTGTTTATATGGATTCTGCAAGTTATCAAAAGACAGAAATATGGAAATATACCTCTGAAGATTTGCTTCGGAATCAGCAGTACTTGTCATTTGAAGCTAAAGGGATTTGGTTGGGGGAAAATGCTTATTGGCTAAGCGGGTTCAATCAAATATCATTGATCCGGGATGCAAGCCGTTCTAAGGCAGCTTCAAAATTTGCCATGGATGTTTACCGGAAATAAATCTTAAGTCTCTAGTCCCATAAGCTGGCGCGAGACTCTGGCTCGTGCCTTTAGTTTGTCTTAATATCCTAATATCCAATTAAACCTTTCGTATTATTGCACCTCTTAAAACTACTCGATAAACTTATATGACGCTGGAACTGCTGTATCAAAACTACGCCAAACAGGTTTTTAACCTGGCCTTGCAGTATGTCCAAAATGAAGGTGATGCGGAAGAAATTACCCAGGATGTTTTCCTGGCTGCTCATAAATCATTAGATAAATTCAGGAATGAAGCGAATTATAATACGTGGATCTACCGGATTGCAATAAATAAATCATTGGATTTTTTAAAAGCTAAAAAGCGGAAGAAGCATTTCTTTTGGTTTACTGTTGAATTGAATGAGAACGATTCGATCGAGTTCAATCACCCAGGGGTTTTAATAGAAAATCAGGAGGAAACTGCTTTTATTTTCTCGTGTATCAACGAACTCCCGGATAATCAAAAAACAGCATTGATTCTAAATAAAATTGAACAGTTTCCCATAGCAGAAATAGCTAGTGTTATGGAGCTTTCGGTTAAGGCTGTAGAGTCTCTGATTCAACGTGCGAAAACAAATCTTTTAAAAAAAATAGAAGGTAGCGAGGGATAAGCTGCAAAGTGTCGTCTAACAAAATGAACAAGATGGAAAAAGATCAGTTACATAGCTTGGAAAAGATTAGACCGGTAGAAGTTTCTCCGTTTCTTTTCACGCGTATCCAGGCGAAAGTGCAAGAACAGCTTTTTGATAAGCTGTCAACAAGACAAACGGTTGTTTACCTCGCGGGAATTGCATTGATTGCTGCACTGAATGTAATGATTTTGGGAATAAAAAATGATGATAAGAATGAGAACCTTGTTTCTGAAATGAACCTTGCCCCAACCAATCAATTGTATCCATGAAAAAGTCTTTGATCCGGAACGGTTTTATGGTTGTATTGCTTTTGAGTAATGCCCTGTTTATTTATAAATGGTGGATGGCTCCCGAACGCAGACATCAAGGACCGAGAAACGAAATCATTGAAAAGTTACATTTCGATGAAAAACAGGTTGCGGAATACGACGGATTGATCCGTGAGCATAGAAAAGCAATTGAGGGTGCTGAACATGAATTGCAGAAACAAAAGCAACAACTGTATTCAAATTTGGAAATCCCTTTTTCAGATAGCACATTACAAGAGCTATTGAAAGTTGATGCAAAAATCGAACGCATTCATTTCAATCATTTTAAAGACATAGAAAAATTGTGTAAGCCTGATCAGAAAAAATACTTCAGGAAATTGAATCAGGAAATTGCAAACTTGTTTTCACCAAAAAAAGGACCTGAACATTGATTAAATGGTCTGCATATTGATTGTTTTTGCTTGCGCTTTTTGGATCGGCTCAGCTTGATTTGGAAGTAAATCTGACGATAGGTGAACAAAGCATCAGCTTAAATCGGAATGTAATATTCAACGATCATTCATTTCAGCTGGAACAGGCGCGGATCTATTTGTCAAAGTTTGAGTTTTACCAAAATAATCAGTTGGTTGCTGTCGATCCGACGGAAGCTTACCTGGTCGATTTCGAAATTGACTCGACCCGGAAATTGTTCTTTCCGGACATTAATTCTTCAGAGGTCGATGAGATCCGGTTTTTATTCGGAATTGATAGCATAACAAACACTTCAGGAGCTATGTCGGGGGCGCTTGATCCAATGTATGGTATGTACTGGAGCTGGCAAAGCGGCTATATCAATTGTAAGCTGGAAGGTAGATTCTCAGCTCCGGGACAGGAGTTGTTTCAATTGCACTTGGGAGGATATGCACAACCTTTTCAAAATGCACAGCGAATTATACTTGAGAACAGTAAAACAAAAACGACGAGATTAAATATTGATCTGAGAGATCTCATCTATGAAATGATTCAACAAAAATCTGACTTACACGTCATGTCTCCCTGTGCGAAGGCGGTTGATTATGCTAAACTGCTTACAAAATCTATTGAACTGAAACCATGAAGCGTCTCGAAGCATTTTGTTTGATGCTCATTTTGATCCTGGTTTCGTTTCGTTATACCGGAGATCTGTGGAAGACACCTTCGAATTGGCCGGAACCGGTTTATGATTTCCGGAAAAACCCTTTGGATTCGGCAACAATACAATTGGGAAGAGTTTTGTTTTACGATCCTGTTCTGTCTTTAGACAGTACAATTTCCTGCGCAAGCTGTCATTCTCCGTACAACACATTTACACATGTGGATCATGCATTAAGTCATGGGATCTATGACCGGATAGGAACACGAAACTCTCCTGTTTTGGTGAATCTGGCCTGGGGCAAAAGCTTCATGTGGGATGGTGCAGTGAATCATCTGGATATGCAGGCGTTGGCACCTCTGGAAAATCACCTTGAAATGGGGGAAAGCCTTCCTCACGTAATTCAAAAAATCAGACGACAAGAGAAATACAAACGACTTTTTAAATCTGCTTATCATACGGAAATCATTACCGGAGAGCGTTTACTGAAGGCGATTTCACAATTCATGTTGACATTGGTCAGTTCCAATTCAAAGTACGACCAGGTTGTCCGGGGTGAAAATGGGGTTCAATTCACGGAACAAGAGAATAAAGGTTATTACTTGTTTAAAGAACATTGCGCTTCCTGTCATACGGAACCCTTATTCACCAACCAAACATTTCAGAATAATGGTTTGGCTCCGGATTCAATCCTCCGGGATCTCGGCAGGATGAAAATAACTCAAAAAAGTTCGGATTCCCTGAAGTTCAAAGTTCCAACACTCCGAAATATTGAACGTTCGACTCCTTATATGCATGACGGACGTTACCGAAGTCTTCAAATGGTGCTATTCCATTATTCCTCTGATATTCATTCATCTGCGACCTTAGCTCCGGAACTTCGGAAAGGAATCAGCCTGACAGAAGAAGATAAGCGCTCGATCATTTCCTTCCTGAAAACACTTACAGATTATACATTTTTAAACAACAAGCAATTTCAATACCCTGGAACATTGTAGCCTGTCAATCTTGCGTAAGATGGCGCCGGTCTCATTGTCGTCCTGTTAATATTGGGATGGCAGATCGGTTTTTACGTCATTTTGAGAAATCTCTTGTAACT
>CAMPIU010000112.1 GCA_946886545.1 uncultured Flavobacteriales bacterium
TATGCTTTTTTAATTTCTTCCTGTGTTGCGTTTTTCTGAATTCCGAGAATATCGTAAGCATAAGTTTTGGATTCTCCTGAAGTTCTTTTCTTCGTTGTTTCTTCTTTATGCTTACTGTAAGCGGCGTATATGGCAATGATCTTGGTTAGATTTTCCGATTCCAGCCCCAAATCCTGATTGATTTTTTTTAAAAAGTTTAATTCGGAGGAATTCATACGTCCGTTGATCACTGCCAATCCTGTTAAGAAGTAAATCACCTGCGAACGCGCTCCTTCTTCTGTTAAATGCTGCTTCATCCAATCGGTGATGGTATGTGTGCGGATCGGATATTTCAATGAAAAGACCAGTGAGTCGCCGAAATTATAGTTGGCCTTCGAAAAGTAGCGATTAAAATACTGATTGATAAAGATTACTTTTTCCTTTGATTCCTGGTAGTTCAGAAGAATCAATTTTGCGCCTAATGCTAGATACGCTTCCAGGAAATTATCTTCTGTGGGTTTTAAGCCAGGAGGGAAAACTCCTCTCCGCCAGGAGCGTGCATGACGTGTTTTGTAAATGTATAATGCTAGTCCGCCTATAAATGGAATACCGAACAACAAGATCACCAACCAATTGGGCAACTCGGCAGCAGGTTCAAAATAAAGTGGGAGAAATCGCATCAAACGAATTTATAAAATATTTAATCCAAAAATTATTTAAAGTAACAAAAAGGGATTTCTGGATTTAAGCGAGTGGAAATTTTACTTTTGTAGTTAGACCTGAAAAACGACAATGCAAAATCTAAAGCGGTTCACCATTTTTTTCATAATTCTTTATTCTCTATTTATCCTGATAAATGTAGTGGAATGCATTTGGAATGGTTTTGGGCTGTTTGATCCTTTAAAAAGAATTTGGGCCTATCCTTTCATGAAGCAGGAGCTTCGTGTTCATGAATGGCTTAACTTAATAGATGTAGTGGCACTCATCGTTTTTCCATTCGCTTGTAATTATCTTGTTAAAAAATATAAGCTGGGAAAAGGCTATCATTTCTTAATTGTCTTGCTAAGTTTTGTTCCTGTTATTTATTACTTCTTGCATTTCGTGATATGGAGAAAGCTGAATCGATCAATATTCCACTATTCGGGAAGGGATTTTATGAAATCAGATAGAAGAATTGTATTGATCTGGGCTTTAATCCTACTTTCTTTATTTGTTTCGATACTGCAAACGATTTTACTATTTTATGTGGAGTCACCGGAAATAGTTTCATTAGCTCAATATTCCAAACGCTTTGAGCCTTTATTAAAATCCTTTGGCCTGATACTTTTTTCCATTGTTTATTTGTCCTATTTCCTGGAATTCAAAAAAGCAATCGAACATTTTGACCCGAATGCGCTACAGATCCGGGAAAATCAGTTGTTAGACAATTAAATTGGTGCCTGCATTTATAATCTTTTGCACTTCTTTTAAATTAATTTTCAATCTCATGTCACCTTTTCGAATCTCGTTACACTAACTTTATCAAGAGACCAATTTAGGAGGATGGCGACCACGAAAAAGAAACGTTTTATGGAATTGTATGAACCTGTGCATGTCAGGTTTGAAAAGTTCTGTAAAGCAAGAGCATACGGGAATTTCAATTTCAAGGATTTGATGCATGATGCGTTGGTGGTCGCTTACGAACGCTTTGAATCTCTGAAAAATGACGGAGCATTTTTGCATTTTCTCTTCGGAATCGCCATCCGCTTGTTAGCGAATGAAAATCGGAAAATCAGTACGGAACGTTTATCTGATCACGCACTGGCTTATAATTATTCGGTAGAAAGTGACCGAACGGATAAGCTTCTGGAAATTAATTTGCTGTATGAAGCGATCTCTAAATTGCCCGATTTGCAAAAGGAAAGTATCATTCTTTTTGAGATCTCCGGATTCTCAATAAGGGAGATAGCAGAATTACAGGAGTCGACTGAAGATGCGGTGAAACAACGCTTGGTCAGAAGCAGAAAGAAACTCCTGGAATTGATGACCGGGAAGAAAGAAGAAGAATTAAATAATTTGAGTTATGACAGAAGATAGACTTTCCGGTTTGTTCGATGAGATTCGAAATGAGTCAGCTCAGACTTCTATTTCTGAGGTCGATCAATGGATCGATGCTGCGGTAGCTGCGGCTGCAACGGCCGGTCTCTTAGCAACATTGAAATTAATACTCATTAAAAAACCTTTGATTATGTGGACAACATTATTAACAGTGACAGGAGGAGCTTCATTGGGAGTCGTAATGATCTTCAGCAAACCCGATGTAAAAGAGGAGCCTGTCAGGAAAGAAGTGGTTTCCTATTCCATTCCTTCCAGAGAACTAAAAGAAGAAACAACTTATGAACCGGCAGATTTAGAGTCTCCCATATTGGAAGAACCTGCCGAAGAACCCAGTCCCGAAAACCCGGGTTTACCTGAAGATCTGGGAACTCTTATTCCTCTGAAATTAGAGAAGCAGGGGAATGGAGCAGTAATTCCGGTATACAGAAAACCTCAGACAACGGAATCCTTTACGAAGATTCATCTTTCGGGAGCATTATATATTGAACTGTCTCAGGGGAAAGCATGCAGTGTTACGGTTGAACCGGAAAGCGCAAAAGACCTGGTGCATGTTGAAATTAAGGATGGAACGCTTTATTTGAAAAATGCGCCCAATAAAAGAGATCGAAGAGAAAAAGTAGTTGTGAAAGTAAGTGTACAGGATCTGGATGAACTGTCTATGAGCGGAGCAACAAGTTTAATGTCGATGCACCAGTTAGGTTTAAACACCTTGACATTGGATATGGAGGGTGCAAGTAATGTCAATTTAAATCTCAAAGCTACCAAGCTGAAAGGTGATTTCTCCGGGGCATGTATTATTGAAATTGAAGGAACTTGTGAAACGATGGATTTGGATGTTTCGGGAGCTGCACAGGCAAAATTATCCGCTTTGTCGGCTAAAAAAGCAACTGTGGACAATAGCGGTGCAGCTCATTTGGAGATTTCTGTTTCCGAAACTTTAAACGCGGATGCTTCCGGAGCCAGTGAGATCTATTATAGGGTAAGCGGCGAATCAAAATCAATCAGAGTAGATGTCGAAACGAGCGGAAGTGCCGTGATCAAAAAGCAATAAGAGATAGCGTAGCTATCGAAGACGAGTAATGACAAGCGTTAGTGCGAAAATTACGAGGACTAAGAGAATTGTATATAAAGAGGCTGTAACAAAGCAAGTATAGTTAGGTAATATAAGTAGAGTAAAGAGAAAAACGCCCGTGATTTTTATCACGGGCGTTTTGTTTTTATAATGTGAGGTGACTTCGAATTTAATGTTCTAAACTCGCTAAGTAGCGTTCTGCATCCAAAGCTGCCATACAACCTGTTCCCGCAGCAGTTACTGCCTGACGGTAAGTTTTATCAGCCGCATCTCCGGCAACAAATACGCCCGGAACATTTGTTAAGGAAGTTCCCGGTTTTTCGTATTTGATGTAACCCGTTTCATCCAGGTTGATATAATCTTTGAAAACATCCGTATTTGGTTTGTGACCAATCGCCACAAAGAAACCGGTTGCAGGAATGTCTTTCTCTTCTCCTGTAACATTGTTTTTAACTTTCACGGCTGTAACTCCATTTCCATCGCCCAATACTTCAACCGTTTCAGTGTTATGAAGAATTTCAATGTTCGGTGTATTTCGAACACGGTCAGCCATGATTTTCGAAGCACGGAATTTATCGGTACGAACCAGCATGGTTACTTTCTTACACAATTTAGAAAGGTAATGAGCTTCCTCGCAAGCAGAATCTCCTGCACCAACGATCACCGTTTCCTGCCCGCGGTAAAAGAATCCGTCACAGACTGCACAAGCAGAAACACCACCGCCAATTGAAAGGTAATGTTGTTCTGAAGGAAGTCCTAAGTATTTTGCGGCAGCTCCGGTAGAAATAATCACTGTTTCCGCATGAATTTCATGTCCGTCTTCTGTCCAGCACTTGTGAATCGGTCCTGAAAAATCGACTTTCGTGATAAAACCGAAGCGTACATCTGTTTCAAAACGTTTTGCCTGAGCTTCTAACTGGATCATCATTTCCGGTCCTGTAACTCCATCCGGATATCCGGGGAAGTTCTCAACTTCGTTGGTTGTTGTCAGCTGTCCGCCTGGCTGCATTCCCTGGTACATAACAGGTTTCATTTCTGCTCTGGCAGCATAAATTGCAGCAGTATATCCGGCGGGACCTGAACCGATGATCAGGCATTTTATTTTTTCGGCACTCATGTTTGTTTTATCGTTTTTTAGTTTGAACTATACAAAATTAGGATTTTCCTGCTTCGGAAATGATTGTCAAAAAGGGAGCGGATTAAATAGGAATCCAAGCTTATTTCTTACAATAATAAACAAAAGCAGGAGGGAAGTTGGCAGGAGTAAACGCAATATCTACATGTTTGTAGAACTGTTTGATGTTCTTTTTCGCATTCAATGAATATTGAAACTGAACGTACAACGAATTCGGGTGCATTACCCTATGACTTTCCGTAAGGATTCGGTTCTTTAACTCGCTTGGGAAATTAGCCAGCGGAAGCGAAGAAACAACTACATCTGCCTGAGAATAACCATGTTTTTCAAGGTATTCTCCAATTTTCTCGGCTGAATCATGGATCAAAATAACACGCGGGTCTTTGAATTCCTTTCGGAGCATCTGCATGAAACTGTCGTTGAGTTCGAAAACCAGTAAAATACCGTCAGGACTTAAATTTTGAAGGATCTTACGTGTGAAAACTCCTGTTCCGGGACCTAGTTCCACAATAACTTTAGCTGTTGAGAAATCAATTCTCTTCAACATTTTCTTTGCTAAATATTTTGAGCTTGGAGCCATTGCTCCAACCATTTTACGTTCTTTCCAGAAATTACGTATAAATGAACGCTTATCAGACATTTTCTCTTGTTTCTTTCAGTGCGAATTTACCATTATTGATAATTCCATAAACAAAACCGTTCAATTGTTTGTTCAATGCCGGTGTATTGGTGCACGGGATAACTAAATCTTCTTTTGTGAATACCCAGGGTTTACCCGGAATAAACAGCGATAAATCCGCTATTGACTGGTCTTCAATAGGCGAGTTGTCTAAGGATAATAATTCTCTTCCTTTTTCGGTCAACCCGTTGATGACCAGTTCCAGATTGAAATCAGGACAAGCACCCAATTCACCGAAAAGTGTTTGAAGGGTACTGTTTCCAAAATTGGCATGATCGAATTCCAAATCTGTTTCTTCGGTGTCATTCGGCCGGTGATCTGAAACAATGCAATCAATAATTCCATCTTTCAAACCTTGCCATAATGCTTTGCGGTCTGTTTCTGTACGAAGTGGGGGCATTAATTTGAAATTCACATCGAAATCGATAACAGCTGTTTCGTTGTAAATTAAATGTTGAGCGTGAACATCTGCGGTAACATTTAATCCATTTGCTTTTGCTTTCCGGATCAGATCAACCGATTCTGCGCAGGCAATACCGGTTGCATGCAGATTTCCACCCGTGTATTCCAATAAACGCAGGTTGCGCTCTAATTGGATGATTTCACTGATGGCCGGATCTGCTTTCAAACCTGTTTTGGTAGAAGCTTCTCCTTCATTGACCATTCCACCGCCGGAAATAGATTTGTCGTGGGCAAAACCAACAACAATTCCGTCAAAGTTCTTGGAATAGAGGAGGGCACGGTACATAATCCCGCCGTTTACAGGAACCAAATCGTCTGAAAACAAACGGACACCGGATTGGAACATATCGTACATTTCAGCCAATGCTTCGCCGCCGTTCTTTTTAGTGATACATCCCATCGGATGCAAGGAAGTTACCGCATTTTCACTCCTTCTCAAAACATATTCGACACTTGTTTTATTGTCCAAAACTGGCTGAGTGGAAGGTAAAACAGTTACATGCGTAAATCCGCCATAAGCTGCGGCATCCAAACCACCTTGAATAGTTGATTTGTGTTCTTCTCCCGGATCGGCAAAATGCGCTTTTAAATCTACCCATCCCTTCGAAACATGCAGGTTATCTTCCTGAATCTCTATTTCGCATGAACGGTCGATCTTATCTGCAATTTCATGGATCTTTCCATCTTCCAGGTAGATGTCTGCTTTCTTTCCATGCCACTTAGAACTCTTGTCTATAATTCTTACTTGTCGAATAAGTAATTTCATATCTTTATTTCTTGTAGAAAATTAGTAAAGCCATTTCGCACAGGACGAATATTCCTGCAAAGAAAACAAACCAAAGCCAGATGTCATAATTATCTCCGATTTCCAAGAGAGATGCACTGTCCCAATTTGATCCGTCCCGGATCGTATTTACCTGTATTCCGGCTTGTTCAAAAGCAGTTTTAATTTCTTCCTGTGTAGATTCAAGTGTTTGGGATTCGAGTCGGTTGTAGTTCATGGAAAGTGTTCCCTTTGGTTTACCGTCCTGGGAAATACTGTAATTACCTGCTTCCAGGATTCGAATGGCTTCCAAGCCCTGGATTGAAAGATAGGAACGCTTGTTTTTAGTGAAAATGACAGGAATATAATCGATTTGCCCTTGTTTCAGGTGAACCGGGTTTTCACTGGAGGAATTGATGTTTAAAGGGTAGCTTCCGTCTGAACCGATTATCAGGTAATACGGGTTTTGGCGCTGACTTAAATTCCCGACATGCAATAAAAGCGTTGAAAACAACTGGTTACTGGTGAATGTGCTGAATTCCTGTTTCAGGGAGGTGGAGAATAAATACGAATTGTTTTTCCCGGTACTTTTAACAAAGAATGGTGTCCCGTTTTGATAGGAGATGAGATTACTGGAAAGTGTTTTTGAATTAGTCATCAGGCGATATGCTTTTGCAACTGCCGGAAGTGAAATATTTTCTGGTCTGCCTTCAAAAATACCCAGGAAGAACGGATCTTTTATATTCAGTTTCTGAATTCCCAAGCCAACTGTTTGAGTTCCGTTGATTGAAGGTAAACTCAGTTTTTCAAGTAAAGCATTCCACCCTGTCGGGGAAACATTTGTACCGGGTATGAGCAAAATAGAGCCCTGTTCTTCGTAGTAAGCAGTCAATTCGGTACTGAGATTGCTTGGAACCTGGTTCAGGCCGTTTAAAACAACTAAATCAATGGATTCCAGATTTTCCTGGGAAGATTGGTTTGTCGTTACTTCTTTGATCTTATAAAAATCATCCAAGCCGAAAACGATCCCGACGTTTTCCATAGCATCCTCTCCGTTGATGATCAATACGGAACTGCTTTTCTTCACCTCATAATTGAAAAAGAAGGAATCATCGCGGGTCATTTGCTTATCGTTGATCGATATCTTTCCTTTCGCAATTCCGGTGTCCTGATTGAAATAGTTTAATTGTACGGTATCCGAACCATTGGCGGGTAATTCTGCAAAGAGGTCGCGTTTTAATTTCCCGATCTGAACACTAACTACTGCAGATTCGATGCGCTCTTTCCCGGTGTTTACAACACGGACAGAAAGTGTTTGAGCTGATCCCAATTTTTGGATCGGAGTCTCGAACCAAATGGTGTCAATATATAGGTTTGCGGTATTTTGAGGAGTCAGAATAAGCGGTGATACAGAAGGAACAGACTTAAACTTTTTGTTTGGATTGATTGATTTTGTTTTTTGAAAATCAGAGATATAGACTAGTGAGGGTTTTGATTTTATGTTCCCTTCTTTTTGTGCATCTTCCACCCATTGGTTCCAGTAAGAAAGTATTTCTTCCTGTGTACGGTAAATAGGGGAATAGCCGACTTTTGCCACCTGGTCTGTAAATTTTACTTTGGTCAGCGTCTGTTTTTCATTTCCGCTCAATTCATTGGTGAACAAAACGTATTGGGTATTTCGTGGGGCTTTATCTACAATTGAACCGGCCAATTCTTTTGCCTGCGCCAATAATTCTCCCTGTCCGCCAATTCGCGACATGGAAAAAGAATTGTCAATGTAAACACCGATCAGCTGAATGTCCTTTTTGTTTGCATCTGAGTGCGGGAAATAGGGCTGTGCAAATGCTATGACCAAACAGGTAAAAGCCAGTGCCCGCGAAATTAAGATCAATAAATGCTTGATCTTTCTCGGGTTTTTCTGCTGCTGTTCAACCGATTTTACAAAAGCAATGCTGGAGAAATAGATGGTTTTGTACTTGCGAAAATGAAAAAGGTGAATGAGTATTGGTATCACCAAAACCAGTAGGGCAAATAAAAATTCAGGATAAACCCATTTCATAATGCTAAATTAATTACGAATGCCGAATTACGAATGCCGAATTAGGTGATTTTTCTATAATTTTTGAACAATTTATGAGCCTTCAACAACCAATTATGAATTCCGAGTTACTGATTGGGAAGATGAAGTGTTTTGCTTTGGATGAAAG
>CAMPIU010000113.1 GCA_946886545.1 uncultured Flavobacteriales bacterium
GATACGAACTATCCAAATAACAGATATGTGAGTAGTAATACAAACTTGGGGCACCGTACTGACTGCTTGAATCTTTTACTTCGTAGAAAGCCAGTTTCGATTCGGGGTAATTCTTCTCATCGAAGTAAGCATACCCCAATTTAAAGTAATATTCCTCTTGGTTTTCTTTGTCGACAGTAGATCTGTTTAACTCTTTGAAGTATTGAATGGATCTTTTGTAGTCCTTTTTTTGATAGTAATAACGGCCGATCTGGAATAGAATATTGCTTCGGTAAATGCTTTCAGGGTATTCCCGGTTGAAGGTTTCGAGCAGATCGATTGCATCATTATTGAAGAGTTCTAATGCGGAAAGTCCTTCATAATACAAGGCTTTGATATAGTATGAATCGTTCCTGGAACCCTTGTAATCATTAATAAATAAGCGGAATTCCTTGCGTGCTGCACTGTATTGTTCTTTCTCAAACAAATCTTCTGCTTTGTAGAATCCACTGAGAGGAGAATGGTACTTCTCGCTCACTTGGGACCATGCCGAAGAGCTTGCAACAAGTAGAAAAAGGAAAATAATAAAACGCATTACAACTATTTTAAGATAGTAAAATTAAGTAGTACCCAGGGGAGAAAGGGCTAGTGCGCTTAAAAGTTTTAAACGTATAACTGTTAAGAGATAATCTCGTTACACTTTGAATTCATGAATTGGAATCCTCAATTTTACATCAGAAAACTCAAAAGAGGTGGAGAAAGTTATTCGGATTCAAAACGGACGAATTGATCAATTGGGTCAAACGGTTCTTGATAACATCAATTTCGAGGTGGAATCAGATGAATTGGTTTTTCTGATTGGAAAAACGGGTTCAGGGAAAAGTAGTTTGTTGAAAGTGCTATACGGGGAATTGGAACTGAGTGATGGCTCGGGTTCAATGGTGGAGTATGACTTGAAGAAGCTTTCCAAGAAACAGATCCCAAATCTTCGCAGAAAACTGGGAGTTGTTTTCCAGGATTTCCAATTGTTATCGGACCGTTCGATCAATGAGAACCTGCGCTTTGTTATGAGGGCTACCGGCTGGAAAGACAAGCGTGAAATGGATCAGCGAATCCGCACTGTTTTATCCATGGTTGGCCTGGAAGGGAAAGAACACATCCAGCCGCATCGTCTTTCAGGAGGGGAACAGCAGCGTGTGGCAATTGCCAGGGCATTGATCAACCATCCGAAAGTCATTATTGCGGATGAACCGACCGGAAACCTGGACCCGGAAACATCTACTGAAATTATGCATCTGATTGTTGCAGTGGCGAAAGAGGAAAAAGCGGCCGTTATTATGGCAACTCACGATATGTCTTTGATTGAGAAATTTCCGGGAAAAGTCTATAAAGTAGAAAACAGGGAATTGAAATCATTGGATATGATGAATCGCTTTGACCCGTTTCAGCCTTTATTTGATTGATATTTCCCGAGATCAATCTTATTTTGAACTCAGGACTGTCTGAATAGTTTCTTCAAAATGTTCAATTGGCTGGGCTCCTGAAACAGCGTATTTCCGGTCGAAAACAAAGAAAGGAACCCCGCGTACTCCAATTTGCTGTGCTTCGGAAATATCATTTTTAACCGCATCTGCAAACATGTTCTCAGTTTCCAGAACCGCTTTGACATCCGTTGCGTTCAAACCCGCTCCAACACTTAATTCCCTTAAGGTTTCAGGATTGTTCAAATCTCTTCCCTCCGTGAAATATGCTTTGAAAAATGTTTCTTCCATTGCATCACCCAAGCCTTTGGTCTTAGCCAGCTGAATCAAACGATGTGCAGTAAAAGAATTGGAGATAACGGCTTTCTCGAAATGATAATCCAAACCTACCTCGGCTGCACGGGCAACCACTCCGGCATGCATTTGTTCGGATTCTTCCACTGACATTCCTTTGCGCTCCGCCAGGTATTCGTAAACGTTTTTATCGGGTTGCGGGACAATGGACGGATCCAACTGGAAACTTTTCCACTCAATTTCAAATTGTTCATTCGGAAAAGCACTCAAAGCTGCTTCCAAATGTCTTTTTCCAATATAGCAAAACGGACACATGATATCCGACCAAACTTCGATTTTCATGTTGCAAAGCTACACCAATTTACCCTGGTAAGTACAGGCTTAACAATTCTTGTGCTAGTTCCTCCGGGGAAACCTGGTTTATCGGATGCACCCAATCAGGAATCTCTTTATAGTTTGCATTTGCAAGTAACTCCTGCACATTTACCGTCTCCTTCTTTGTAACCATGGTATCCTCCGAACCACGCAATAACTGAACGGGGATCTGGATGTGATGGAAATCATACGGACGCAAAGAAGGCTTCTTCCCTAATGTCAGCATCATTTTCGCCGTTTTTTGAAGTACAGCTTTCCATTCATTTTCGCCATGAAGTGATTTCAGGTAATTAGCAAATGCCGGCACTTTTTCTTCTATTTTTTCTGCATTGAGCATTCCTGCCTCTTTCTCAGAACTTTCAGGATTCCAGTCGAATTTGGTTCCGAGAGTAACCACTTTCTCAAAGGTGTTTGCTTCGAAGCTTTCTAATTTTAAAGCCACGTATCCTCCCATGCTGTAGCCGAAAATCAAGGGTCTGTGAATTTCATTCTGTTGCAAAAAGTCTTTCAGGTTTTGGGCAAAAAGTTCTATTGAAAACTCTTCTTCCATATTGGATTTCGAACCATGACCATCAAAATCAAGTGTGTGAATATTGAAATGAGGAGTTAATTTTGGAATTAACTGTTCAAATTGACTTTTAGCACCAAGCGCACCGTGAAGAATGATCAAGTTTTTCATACGCGAAGATAAGAAGAAATCTGTCCTCTGAAGGTTATAAGCAGGACGAATTGCAATATGTTTATAAAAGCCTAATCTGATGCGAAGTTTCTCCAAGATAAAAAATCCGCCTCCCAATCCGAAAGGACCGGAAGACGGACCTGGGCTTTCGTTTTGAGTTACAGCGCCCTTTTTAAGTAGAGTTGGTTATTTATATCTTGTTCCGTTACAGCTCTCCTGTAAACATGATTATGATCCCAATTTTGTCAATTGATCTCATCTGTCATTTTCGTGCGACGAGTGCAAAAGTAAGGGAACATAAAGCAGCAAGCTGCCCTGTTTTGGTGTCCGATTGGAAACAATTGGCAAGTGCCGGAATTTTTTAAGTAAGTGTGATTTTTTATCAGGCAATAGTTTATTTAGATTTCAGGTCCCGATAGTTATCGGGATCAAGATATTCAGACTATAAGGAAAGGTTTGCACGAGCCAGAGTCTCGCGCTAATGAGAGGGCACGAGCCAGAGTCTCGCGCCAGCTTAGTTAAATAAATCTATTAGTGGTTAAAAACATATACAAACATCGCTATATCTATGCTTCATTTATGCTTTAATCATGCTATATTCTTGCTTTAAGGTTGGAGTAAAATGGGTAATGACCCTTCCTAAAATTAAGTGAGTTTAGTCAAAAACGGGTGTGATACGGGATAGAAAAAAGGACGCTTGTTCCTTCCGAAGGTTTGGATATAATCTCGAATTTGAAGGCTCCTTTTCTTCTTTTGTTTAAGAGAAGAATCCGCTTTTCCGTAATTTGGATTGCAAGGGATTCATGCTCTTTTTTCATTCTGACAGGTTCATTTGCCAAAAATCCTTTTCCATTATCCGTGATCTTAATTTCCACTTCTTTTCCGGTTTTTTTGTACGAAATGATTAATTCCCCCGGCTTATCCAGCTCAGAAAAGCCGTGTTCAATAGCGTTCTCGATGAAGGGTTGAATGAGCATTGGAGGCAGCAACAAGTTATCCGGAGATAATTCTTCATCAATTTCAATAGTATAATCAAACGAATTGCTGAAACGCAACTGCTGCAAACGCATATAATCTTTCAGCCATTTAAGTTCTTCCGATAAAGTGATATTATCTGTAGAGGAATGTTGCAGAATGGACCGGACCAAACGAGCAAATGAAGTAAGGAGTTTACCTGATTCTTCGGTGTCTTTCTTCAGCATGAAGGTGTGAATTGCGTGAAGTACATTGAAAATGAAGTGCGGATTCATTTGGCTTTGCAATAAACGCTGTTCCATTTCTACTGCTACTTTACCGGCCTTCAGGCGGTTATAGCGAATAGTAATAAATGCGATAATACAAATTAAAATGAGCAACAAAATGGATCCGAAAATAAGGTAATTACGCTGGCTGATCTGTAAATCTTTCAGTTGGTTCTCTTGTTTGAGTTTCTCATTTTCCCGCTGTTTTTTTTCAGTTTCAAATTGCTCTTTCATTCGGGAAACACCATCTTGTACCGCCATTTTCTGAGAGAAATCATTCATGGCTTTCGCTTCTTCAAAGTACTCCAGGGCTTCATCTGTTTTACCCATGGCTTTGTATACCTTATAGAGTTGCCAAAGAAGATCGGCTTCCAATTCGGAATAGATTGGATTTCCCTTGATCCAGGCATGCTTGACATTGAGTACTGAGAGTGCTTTATCAAATTGTTTTAAGTGAATATAAGCTATGGATTTATAAAAGGAAATTTTCACACTATTTAAAGTGTCGCCCACTCTGTCATAAAACGCGCTGCATTCCCTTCCTAATTTCAAAGACTGATGAGGTCTCCCGGTCCCAGCATATACATGTGCAAGATTCGCCTTACACATGATAGTGATGTACTCATCATTCAATTTTTTTTGTAATTGAAGAGATTCCAGCAAATAGGGTTCGGCCTGAGTATACAATTCTTGTTCTGCAAGCATTCCTCCCAAATTCAATAGACCTACTGACTGACCGCCGAAGTCCTTTATTTCTTTTCGCAGACCGATGGAACGCTTATAATATACCGCCGCCTCTTTATACCGCTGTAATTGCTGCAACAAAAGAGCAACTGATCCCAACAACCTTGCTTCATTGGATTTCGGGCCCTTTTGTTCATAATAGTGCAAAAGTTCAAGGTTTAATTTAAGGGCTTTATTAAAATCACCGTGCTGCTTATAGTACGTTGAATAAAGTCCTTTACTGAACATGAGTTTAGACTCATCGCCTAATTTTTTGAAAATACTATCTGACTTTTGGAGATTCAATTTCATTTTATCCCAATCATTGAGATAAGAATAATAATTGCCATATGCGGAATAGGAAAGACCCAATCCTTTAGCGTAATTTAATTTTCGCGACAATCGTTGGAGACTGTCTATGTAGTTTTTGAATAGTTCTTTGTCTTTAAAGAAATAACTCACCCCAATATCATAATAGAGCTTTGCTTTATTTGTATCCTCATTCTGATATTGAATCTTACGCAGCAAACTATCCAATGGAAGTTGGGCGTAATTGAAATGAGAGCAGCATAAAAGCAACAATAAGAGAATCGTTCTTTTTAATCGGGAATGGAATAATACTTTGAGGGAGTTCATTAAATGGTTTTGAAATAGCTTAAGATTTCTTCTTTTTTGCGGCTTGAAACCGGAACTTCCACATTGTCCGGAAGCAAGAGGAAACCTCCGTTCCGCTTATCAAATTGTGTCACATGATGCATATTCACCAAATAACTTTGATGGGTGCGGATGAAATGATCACTGTTAATAATACCCTCGAAATGAGCCAGGGTTTTGGAAACCAGGATTGACTTACGATCAGTGAAAAAGAAATGCGTATAAGCTCCGTCTGCCAAACAATAAGTGATATCATCAACAGTTACAATATGCAATGCATCAGCGGTGTTCAGTACAATACGCTTGGGTTCTGCGGGTTTGAATTGCTGACGAAACACATCTAATTGATCCAAAATTTTGTCATTTTGAATGCGCTTATGTGCTTTCAGAATAGCAGAAGTCAAATCTGAGGGATCAAAGGGTTTCAGTAAATAATCCAAAGCAGAAACCTCAAATGCTTTTAACGCAAAATCGTTATAAGCCGTTATGAAAATGGTAGGAATGTAACGGGGAGCAATGGTTTGAAGAATGTCGAAACCGCTTTTGTCGTGCAATTGAATATCCAACAACAGCAGATCCGGATCAAAATCCTCAATTTCTTTCAAAGCACTTGACACACTATCGGCTTCGCGGACAAAGAGGTCATTAATCCCGCTAAGAGATAATACCATCCGGCAATTTTCCCGGGCAATTTTTTCGTCGTCTACAATTAAGATTTTCATTAATGGAAGGTAAATGGGTGGTGCAAAAATACAAAAATCCGCGTCCCGATAGCTATCGGGACGACATACGGATCCGGAATGTATGTTATTAAATTCTTATTGTTTCACCACTCTCTGAACACTATGGCCCTGTGAGTTCTTAAAATCAAACAAGTAAACTCCGCGCTCAAAGTTCTCAAGAGAAACAATTCCCTTGTCTTGAATTTGATCTTTTAAGACCACTTTCCCCTGGAGATCGTAAACGGTTAGATCTGCATGCGAGCCGGAGAACGAAATGTGGACCTGGTCGTTTGTTGGGTTGGGGTAGATCTCGAATAAGTTGGCGGTATAATCCGGTAAACCGGCTGTGCTAACATGTCCGTTATTGAAATAGACCGCTTCCGTCACCGTGAAGTATTCTCCAACAGATTTGAAAGGACAGAAGACACTTAATTGCAGCCAGTAAACTCCGGTTCCATTGTTTAAGACATAATTTGTGGTATCGAAGTTGGATCCGTTCGAATCTATGATGTTCCAAATCACATTCACCGTATTCCCGTTTGCCCAGATCGAATCGATATAAGCGGTATCAATGGAGTTGTAATAAATATCGCAGTTCGTTATCGTCATTCCTAAAGAATCGATTGCCAGAGAATCAATGAACGGATTGTTGAACACGTAATTGGAGTCGACCGGGATCACCACCGAAGTCGAAAGCGTATCACCGCAGTTGTCTGTTATCTGTAAGTCATGTACTCCGTGACAAAGATTTGTTACCAAAGAATAACCGCTTGAAGTGATTACTTGCGAACCGTTATCGAAATCCAATTCGAAAGGTGCATTCCCGGAAAGGCTTATTGCTGCTTCACCGATGCAAGAGTTGGCATCGGAAGGCATGGAGAAGGAGTTTTCGATAGTTAAAGGAAGGGATGGGATGATAGTTAAATCCAAGGTAATGATTGAATCGCAGCCTGCGACATTTGGAATGGTGTCTGTGTAGTTCCCCGAAGTGCTATATGTTGTTCCATTTTGTGCCCAATAATATGACCCACAACTGCTTTGAAGAAATGTAGAATTTGTAGAAGAACAAAAAGATAATCTGGTCATATCGTCTTTGATCTCTCCCATAAAATGATTGAATTTTCCGCAAACCACAATTCGTCCGTCCGATTGTAGGCCTACCGCATGGACCCAGTCATCAGCACCGTTTCCCATGTCAAAGGTTGTATCAAGAGTTCCATCTGCATTTAATCTGATCAAATGATTGTGCGTTGCGTTTTGATAGGTGGTAAAGCTTCCGAACAGTAGCAATTTTTCATCATCCTGCAAGAAGCTGCGAAGCATTTGTACATTGTTAAATACCCCTGAAGAAAATTGGGTATTCAATTGTCCGGTTGCATCCAGATAAACAATCCCATTCATAGGAATATTATCGAACTCATTGAAACTCCCCAATACGATAATTTCACCGTTCGACTTAATCATTACTTTCGACAAACTTGCATAGGTATTGTTATTCGCATCAAATGAGTTATCAATACTTCCGGAAGAATCCAATCTTACGATACACTTTTTAGATACATTGTCAAACATCGTGAATTGTCCAACGAGGAGAATTTTACCATCCGGTTGAAGGCACATTCCACCTGTTTGAGCATTTGCACCTGATCCTATATTAAATGACGGATCAATTGACCCATCCGAATTCAATCGGACAACCCGATTCATCGGAGCGCCATTAAATTCTGTAAAATCACCACTGACAAGTATCTTTCCGTCAGGTTGAATAATTGATTCCCACAAAGTTCCGTTTGGACCCGTTCCGGTATTAAATGAATTATCAATCGATCCGTCTTCATTTAGACGCACTATTTTATTAGCCGGAATGTTATTATAAGTGGTAAAAGTTCCTGTCGCAAGAATTTTGCCATCTGTTTGTTCAAGTAGGTCATAAACAAAATTATCGAATCCATCACCCGTATGAAAAGATGTGTCAATTCCACCGTCCGGTTTGATCCGGGAAAGGCGATTAACAAGTGTGTCGTTAAACGTAATGAAGCTTCCTGTTATCAAAATTCTATTTTGTTGATCAACCAATAGGTGATTGATTCCTGAAACATTGGGTGCTCCAGTCCCCGTATAGAAATTTTGATCGTTAACCCATTGCTGTGAAAAAGAGATAACGGAAGAGGATAAAAATATAATCGGAAATAAAAGTTTATTCATTTTAATGATTGGTTAAA
>CAMPIU010000114.1 GCA_946886545.1 uncultured Flavobacteriales bacterium
GGATATCAAATTGCGGATCAAACGTTTTTGAATTATTGGATGAGTCATGATCAGTTCAGAATGATAAAATAAATAGAACTGCCTTTTCTGTTTTTTTTCACCTTACCAAACAGATCAAATAATAATATCCTATCTTAAGATTTCTTTTACCCGGAAAATCTGATGACATGACTATAGCAAAACAACTGGCAAAACATTTAAGAGACACTCATTTCGGTGGAAATTGGAGTACGGTGGATTTGAAAAGTACGCTGGAAGATATTAGCTGGAAAGAGGCAAATACACAAATATATTCTTTGAATTCCATTGCTGCAATTAGCTTCCATTTGGCTTATTACGTGGATGTGCTGATTACCGTGTTGGAAGAGAATAAATTAGTAGGAAAAGACGAACTGAGTTGGATCTCACCTTCCATGCATTCGGAGGAAGATTGGAAGAGTTTTCAGGAAGAAATGTGGATGAAGGCAGAAAGAGCAGCATTATTGCTTGAAAAATTACCCGATGAACTTTTAACGCGTGACTTTGTGGATCCGAAATACGGAACAAATTACCGGAATATTGCGGGGATGATTGAGCATATCCATTATCATCTGGGACAAATTGTGATTATCAAAAAATTATTGCTTCAATGACTTCATTCAAAGCAAACATAGATCTCATCGGCATCAATCCGTTTGTCTATGTACCGGAAACTGTTTTGGAAGACTTGTTCCGTAAATCCGGAAAAGAAAAGGGGCCAATTCCTGTAAAAGGTACCATCAATGAAAAAGCATTTCAGCAAACCTTGGTGAAGTATAGCGGCGAGTGGAGATTGTATATCAACACCAAAATGCTTCCCCGATCCCCGAAAAGAATAGGAGAAGAGATTGAAGTTACTCTTGAATTCGACTCTACAGACCGTACCATTCATCCGCATCCTAAATTGGTGCAGGCACTAAAAGAAAATCAAGAAGCAAATAAGGTGTTTGTATCCCTGCAGCCTTCGCTTCAAAACGAAATCATTCGTTATATTGCAAATCTGAAGACGGAAGAAAGCGTGGAACGGAATGTGGTGAAAGCAATTGCCTTTTTACTTGGTAAAGAACGTTTCATCGGTAGAGACGGATTGAAAAAAAGTAATTAAAATACAATGGCAAAAACGAAAACAGCGGAAACGACAAAAGATGTATTTGAATTTATACAGGAATTTACCGAATCGGAACAAAAGCGTCAGGATAGTTATGAACTGGTAAAATTGATGGAAGAGATTTCCGGATTCAAAGCCAAGATGTGGGGACCTAGCATTATTGGTTTTGGTTCTTACCATTACAAATATGCCAGCGGTCATGAAGGTGATGCTCCCTTACTCGGATTCTCTCCGAGAAAAGCGGCTATTTCTTTGTATGTGTATACAGGATTACCTGAACATGAATACTTGCTAAAGGATCTGGGTAAGTATAAAATCGGAAAGGTTTGTATCTACATTAGAAAGCTGTCGGATATTGACAGGGATCGCCTGATTAATTTAGCCACAAAGAGTATGGAGTACGTAAAGGAAATTTATGGTTGATGGAACTTGTCTGATTTGGCATTTGTAACTACGAATTACCATTTATTAACTTCTGGTTTTTTGTATCCGAAACTGGTTTCCATAACTTGAAGAATAAACAAAATCTTTGGTTATGGAATTCAAAAATTTACTTTTTATCGCTTCGTTTGCCCTTGTTTCTTTAAATTATGGACAAACGTCACAGCAAGTTGGAACAACAACTGTTTATATCGACACCTTGATAAATAATTTGTCTACTCCATGGGAAATTATAGTGGAAGAAGACACGCATTTATGGGTGACAGAACGCAAGGGTTTAGTCAGTCGCGTCGATCTGATCACCGGAACAAAAGACACGGTGCTTGATTTAACTTCTGAGGTACATACAGTTGGTGAAAGTGGTTTACTGGGCTTAGCACTTCATCCGAATTTCCCCGCAATCGCAGAAGTATTTATGGTTTATACTTATGGCCCCGAGGATAGCCAGGGCTATTTTAAGGAGCGCTTGGTAAAATACACTTACAACGGAACCGACTTGATTGATCCCGATACACTGATTGAGAATATCATGGCCTGGAGCAATCACGATGGTTCCCGTTTGCATTTTCTGCCGGATAATACTTTGTTAATGTCAACGGGAGAATGCTCTCAGAGCCAATTGTCACAAGATTCAAATTCACTTTCAGGTAAATACCTGCGCTTAAATACAGATGGATCAATACCTGCAGACAATCCGATTCCCGGCTCGTATGTTTATTCTATGGGACATCGGAATTCACAGGGAATTTGCGCTTTACCTAATGGGAAAGTGATCGTTTCGGAGCATGGTCCGAGCACTGATGATGAATTAATGGTGCTGGAACCCGGTAAAAATTACGGTTGGCCTTTAATTCATGGATTTTGTGATGAACCTTTCGAGAATACGCCTTGTGCAACAGGTCTGTACCAGGAACCGATTCATGTCTGGACTCCGACTATTGCAACCTCTGACCTGATCTTTTACGAAAATGCAGCATTCCCCGAATGGAATAATCGTCTGTTGATGGTTACACTGAACGGACAGCGGGTAGTTGCAATGGAATTGGATGCTTCAACCACTTCTGTTGTGGATGAAGACCAATATTTCCAGGGGCTTTTTGGTCGTTTAAGAGATATTGCTGTAGGTCCTAATAAGGAGATATATATTGCAACAAATTCCGGGTCTAATCCGATTATACGGCTTACTCCTTCAACACCATTGGGTGTAACGGAATTGCAAGACGAAACCTCATTGGTTGTTCCTAATCCTGCGGAAATATATATTCACCTTGCATCAAACAAGCGGGCAGAGCAACTTACTATTTTGGACCTGAATGGGAAGACGGTTATGGATCTTAAACAGGTGGAAGCTGGAGAACAAATAGATATTAGTAGATTAGCGCCGGGAACCTATTCGGTTGAAGTTAAATTTGCTGGGACAGACCGGATCCTTCGACAGAAATTAATGAAGTAATTGTTATCTGAAAGTTCATGTGGAGTTTTCCATTGAGTCAATAGAAGTAATAAAATTGTTTACTTTCAGAATTCCAATGAAAGGTACCAATGGATATTGAAACGATCAGAAGTATTTGCCAAAATTTCCCCGGAGTGACAGAAGATGTAAAGTGGGGGCATGATCTGGTGTTTTCAGTCGGATTAAAAATGTTTTGCGTTGTCGGATTGGATCAATCTCCTGTTTCGGCATCATTTAAAGTGAAAGATGAGGAGTTTGAAGAAATGGCAGGTCGTCCGGGATTCAAACCTGCACCTTATGTAGCAAAATACAAATGGGTTTTGATTGACGATGTGATGCGCATGAAAAGATCGGAATGGGAACACTTCTTAGAACAATCTTATGAATTGGTCAAGGCAAAACTTCCTGCTAAGATTCGAAAAGAATTGGAAAACAACTGATTAGAAAATCGTAGTCATTTTGATAATCAGTATGTGTACGAAAGATTATTGAAGTCTTTGCGCTCTTTGCTCCTTCGCTGATCGCATGCCGCCTTCGCTGACTTTGCTCCACCAAAGCGGTTACGCATTGGTGAAGAGCTTCAGCATAAGCGTTGCGTTTAAAACAGGATATATCTGGTATTCATACATTTCATAGGGTTAGGGATTAGTTAAATTGAAAAATATTCTCCGAATGAGCTCCACATTCCTTTGCGCTCTTTGTTCCTCGTATAACGTCATTTCAGACTATACTTCGTCTTCAAAAGCTTTGCTTTTGCTTCTTTGCGTTTAAAATAGAATCCGGATTCCAGACCATAAAAATAATCTATCCTGTTTAAAGTTTGTAATTAGCCTGTTTCCATTATCTTTATAACACTTAAAATCAAAACCATGAATCTGAAAAAAATATTCGCTGTATGCGCATTTGCTCTGAATGCACTTTTACTTCAGGCACAAACCTATGTTGTTCAGGTAAAAACGTTTGACACCAAAAAATGGGGTTATTCAACTGTTGACGGAGATCTGGTTATTCCTGCACAATATGAAAAGTGCTATCCGTTTTCATCCAATGGACTCGCTGTGATTTACGATGATAAACAGCGTCAGTATCACTTTATTAATTTGAAGAATATCAGATTGGAAACAAATCCTGCAAAGTTTAAAATTAAGGATGGACTTGGATTCCATGTAAGTAGTTTTCACGATCACTTATTCCTTGTTGAAGTCAATGAAAAATGGGGATACATGAACGATGAAGGGAAAATGTCGATTCAAGCTGTTTATGATAACGGTACGGATTTCAACGACGGTTTTGCAACTGTTAAGAAAGGAACCCAATTCTTGATTGTAGATTTAAAAGGAAAAGAAACCCAAGTTTCAACTCCGGCATTGGATCTAAGGACTTTTTCAGAAGGATTGGCACCGATCAGAACAATGGATAAAAAATTCGGCTTTGTGAATACGAAAGGTGAATTGGCAATCCCTTCCCAATTCGAAAGTGTAGGCTATTTCACGAACGGTTTAGCCTGGGCCAAAACATTTGATAAGAAAGTTGGGTACATTGACAAAACGGGACAATGGGTCATTAAACCGGAGTTTGAAGCCGCAAAAGAATTTGATGCTGTTAGCGGATTAGCTCGTGTGAAAAAAGGAGAGAAATGGTGTTATGTCAATAAAGATGGTAAGGTATTGGAAGTGAGTGACACCGAAGATTGGGGGGATTTCTCTGAAGGACTTGCTGATGGGAAAAAAGGTGGATTAAGAGGTTTTTATGACAGCGAAGGACATTGGGTGATTGAGCCTCAATTCCAGGCAGTCAGAGAGTTTCATAACGGATATGCAGCGGCAAAGAAGAACGATAAATGGGGACTAATCGATAAGACCGGTAAGTGGGTATTGGAACCTGTCTATGACGCTATAAAAGACGTCACACTTATCAGGTAAATGAAATAATTACGCATGTAGCCAACAATGAAAAAATCAATGATAAATTTGATAGCTTGTTTTTGAAAACCCGTTCCGAATGTGCTGAACCTTAAATTAGTGCTGTTCAAGCTCATTGATCCGGATCCGTATTTATTGGTTAATAAGCAAAGCTCAAACAGGGTTTAGTTGCAGTGTGATCTATTAAGAACGTTAAAATTATTGCCCACGTCTGATGGAATTGTTAACTTAACTCATCATTAAACCCAAATATAGACGATGAGTAGGTCATTAAGTGTTGTTTTAATTACTCTTTTATCATTTGGACTCTATTTCTTTTTGGCCAATACTTATTTCTCAGACCTGAGATTATGGATATTTGAACACGTTCAGCACACCGGAATAAGTCACATCCTTGTTTATTTCATTGTTTCTCTTCCGATCATTTTAGGAGCTTCGGTTATCAATGAGTTTAAGCGTTGTAAAACAACTTTGGGACTGAATAGATCCATCCTAAAAGGTGTTTTGTTCCCGTTCATTTGTACACTTCCTATGTTTATAGGCTTCTCTCTTTGTTTCAATTACAACAATAATGTAACTGCGAATGAAGTTTTGATAAGTGGAGTTGCAGCTGCCTTTTTTGAAGAATTTATCTTTCGGGGATTTCTCTTCGGGCAACTATTCCGCTACACCAAGCTGGGGTTTATACCATCCATTTTATTGGGCGCCGTTTTATTTGCTGCCATGCACTTATATCAAAGCAACGATTTACTGACGCTTATCGGGATTTTTTCTACTACTTTTCTGGGAGCAATCCTTTTTTCCTGGCTTTATGTGGAATGGAATTACAATTTATGGGTTTCCATATTTCTTCATTTCTTTATGAACCTGGCCTGGATGCTTTTCGCCGTTTCCGATAATGCTTTCGGCGGAATTTATGCAAATGTATTTCGGATTCTCACCATTGCGCTGGCAATCATTTTGACTTTGGTCTATAAACGTAAAATGCATCTTCCTTTAAATATCACCAGAGAAAATATTTGGATGAAGCATCGGCACTTGGCTTGATAGCACTTAAATTTTAGAAAAAGTCTGAACTATTCTGTTTTATAATTGTAGAGACCTGGTATGAAAAATTACCTGCTTTTTTTTATTCTGTTTTCAATAAACCCTGTCTTTTCACAGCAAGCAGCACAGTTTTACCAGACTGTAAATGGAGAATATGCTTTTAAGTTTGATGGAAATAGTTGTACACTCTATGAGTTGTCTCGGTATGAGACTTACGTTTATCGTAAAGGGGAGCTCACACATGCCGGGGAATTCAAAAAACAATCAGACAGCTTAGGGATCATTTTTTCAAATGGGATATTCGCTATTTCATACGATTACAAATATTTCCGGGTGTTGAAGCTGAAGAATGGGAAACCCAAAGATCGCTTGACTTTTCTTGCAAAAAAATTGGAGAATCCTGCAAAAATTCACGAAGGAATCAATCATGCATTCTGGGATGCGGAATATAGAAAAACGATAGATCAAATCAGCAGAGACTTTCCTCTTTTTAGTGATTACTACTATCGGAATGGGTTTGAAGTTTGGAATTCCTTCAACTTTAAACAAGCTCTTCCGGAAGAATTTGAAGCGCTTGCAAACCTGCAGAACGATCTGCTTAGAGATAGTTTGTCCAATACCAACCTGAAATTGATTGAATTAAATGAATCGATTAACAATCAAATGGATACCTTGACTATTGAACCGCTAAAAAGCAACTTTTTAAGTCACCCGCTCTACAATTATGCATATAGTGAATATACAGATCAAATGCTTGAGTCGCTCGCTGAAAAACGCCCCGATTTATTCTTCAGGTTGGCCGATTCACAATTCAACGAAAAGAAGTTTATTTTTGATCAGGTTCTTTATGCAAGAAATGCAAATAAAGCCTTAAAAAAATACGACACGGATTCCCCGGTCAAAAAAGAGTACCTGAAATACAAACGAAAAGAAAGTTTGAAAGGAGGCTTGATTTTAACGGGTGCAATTTTCCTGGAAAGCGCAATAATTGGCGGCTTGGTTACAGGCATTGTTTACCTGGTTGCCAATTGATTTTTTACATCACAAATCGAACATTACACTGCTTGGTACTAAAACAAATCTCTAATCTTTTGATGTTATTTAAGTCACAAATTTTGTTTAAAAAGTGAGATATAAAACAATGTGAGCTAACTTGAATAAACGAAAAACAAGCAGTATGGAAACTTCATGGCAACCGATATTGGAGAACGAGTTAGTACTTCTGCGTCCATTGGAACGCTCCGATTACGAAGAATTATATCAGGTAGCTTCAGATCCCCTGATTTGGGAACAGCATCCGGTTTATAGCAGACATAAACGAGAAGAATATGATGTTTTTTTTGAAGAATCATTAGAATTAGGACAGAGTCTGGTAATGATTGATAAAGCAATCAATAAGATCTTTGGAAGTACCCGGTTCTACGATTATGATCCGGATAATTCTTCCGTCAAAATTGGAGGCACCTTTTTAGATCGGGCTCACTGGGGAGGAACCTATAATTTTTCAAACAAACTCTTGCTCCTTGATTATGCATTCCGGTTCGTAAACAAAGTGATCTTCGAAATTGCTGAGGAAAATATTCGTTCCCAAAAAGGAACTTCCAGATTTGGTGTGGAAGAAACGGGGCATTTTATGAAGGATATTAATGGTGAAGAATATCCTTATATCACGTATGAATTGACTCTCGAAAAATGGGAACAGGCAAAACGGATTCACAATAACCGGTCTGTTGACAAGATTACAAAAAAATCCGCGTGATCTGAGTGATACAATAAAGTCGGATCAACCTTTGGTGAGTATCAAAGTCATAAAAAACAGCAATTGATATATATAAAACCTTCGTGTGCCTCGTGGTGAAAAAAATCTGCGTGAAATATCTTGGTGCTTCTGCGCCTCCGCTGTAGCTTTATCGCAAGCGTTGTGATAAATAAATAGATGTCAATGTATCGCGAATCACATAGTTCCCCCCAGGAAACCAAGCACATTTTTTAACGTCTTATCCATTTGCCTGTGGCAGATCATTCCGTAATTTTAAAGCATGAAAAAAATCACATATTCCGTCTTGGATTTGTCCATGATTACCAAAGACGGCAACGCAGCAACAGCAATTAAAAGAACGGTAGATTTAGCACAGAAAGCAGAGGAATTAGGGTACGAACGTGTTTGGCTGGCAGAACATCACAATATGGAGTTTATCGCAAGCTCGGCAACATCTGTTTTAATCGGTCATGTAGCATCTAAGACAAAACATATCCGTGTAGGTTCCGGCGGAATCATGCTTCCGAATCACGCTCCTTTGGCAATTGCAGAACAATTCGGAACATTGGAAACCTTGTATCCCAACCGGATTGATCTGGGGTTGGGCAGGGCCCCGGGAAC
>CAMPIU010000115.1 GCA_946886545.1 uncultured Flavobacteriales bacterium
GAATTCAATCAATGCGGAATTTCTAAAATCACTTAGTTCTTTGTCATTTTGTATTATTTTTAATAAGGAATCTTCATTGAAAGTACTTTTCTGCATTAACTCAAAAGTTAGTGCTGTTTTTTTTGAGTTCTTTTTTAAGACAGCGGTTGAAATGGTTTTCTTTTGAAATTTGTCAGTTCTATCATTTTCTATTCTGTCTAATATATAAGTTTCCCAAAGCATAGTAGAGTTTGTTTCTAGATATCCATTGGTGTTATAATAGTTTGCTACTATTTTCAATAGAAAAGGATATTTTAAGAAAACGGTCTTTTCAGAATATACATAAAGTTCTGCAATATCGAAAGTGTTTGATGTGAGTGATTCTAACAACTTTTGTGATTGGAGTAATCTTAATTCTGAAAGCTTATAGACTTCAAATTCTTGAAGTTGTGATGAGAAATTGCTGAAAATATTTGATCTGCAGCTGATTAAATATTTATATTCTCTGCCGGCTAAGCTTTGTTCCCTTATAAATGTTTGTAATTTAGAAATAAAGTCATTTCCGTCCACGATCTCATCAATTCCATCGAGTATAAGTATTAGATTTGAAAACTCAGAGATTAGATTAAAATTCAAATAATCAGTAAGAGAATCAGAAATTGTAAAGTTGTGCATCCTACGAAAAACTGGAATTAGATCAATTGAATTGTTTTCCCATAAAGAGTATGCTAGATTCAAAATTTCTGTTGATTTTCCAGATCCAGGATTTCCAATTAGCGCAACCTTCGAGTTGTTTTTAATAATTTCAGAAATGTAAAAATCCTTTTCATCACTAAAAAGATACAAATCATCGCTTTCAAAGTTCTCAAATGTGCGATTTAAATCGACGAACCCTCTCTTGTCAGTATCAATAAAGAGTTTTAGTAGATCTTTAGTGAGATTGTTTTTTTGTTTAGTTCCTATTTTATCTTTGGTTATATTTTCTACTTTTTCAGCTACTTCTTCAAGGTTCTCTTTTACAGCTTTTACATCAGCGGAAATATTGAATATTTCTTCTTGGTATCTCTCAAGGATATGTAGTTTTTTTAATTCCTGATCTTTTAAGATGTTTTTAATGAAAAGTTTAAGAAATAAATCCGTTTCGAGTTTTTTAGGTTTGATTATGTTTGGATGTGAATCGAAAAGTATATTAATTTCTCCTTCTGTATAATTTGTTCTGTATAGAATGTACGAAGACAATTTTTCAATTAATACCTCGGATTGGTAGAAGTAAAATCGATTTTCCTGGAGGGGCGGATGATTTGTTTGATTTTTATATTCCTTGATGGTTGAAGAGATTATTTGAGACAACCTGTTTTGATACTTCTTCTTTGGGAAAAAAAATCTTCTCAATCTACCATATCCCTCCTCTTTAATGAATTGATCTAAAAATTTTTGAGATATATATACTGTTGATAGGATTAGTGCTCCTGATGCAGTTATAACAGCGGTCATATTTAATTAGTAATGAGGTTTTCAGACTTTAAAGATAGAGATAATTTGCTTTTCGTCTCTCAGTCCATAACTAAGCATTTGAAAAATTAATTTAGAACCAATCTGAATAATCCGACAGCTTGTTTTCTTAGCGAACTTTGTTTTTCAAATTCCATTGCTTTTAACTAAATTCGCGCACCGAATAATTTGTTAAAAAACACCGTAGTTACATCCTTTTAAATACTTAAAAGCAAGACTTCCTTTTATGAATACCTATCAAGAATACATCCGGGAAATTGAAGAACGTAAAATCCAGGGACTTCACCCGAAACCAATAGATGGCGCAGAATTACTAAGTGAGATCATCACTCAGATTAAAGACGTCACGAATGAATACCGTAAAGATTCACTTCAGTTTTTCATTTACAACACTTTACCCGGAACAACTCCTGCAGCCGGTGCGAAAGCAGAGTTTCTAAAAGAGATCATTCTCGGAGAATCAGTAGTGGAGGAAATTACTCCTGCTTTTGCTTTTGAGTTGTTGTCTCACATGAAAGGCGGCCCTTCTATTAAAGTATTGATTGATTTGGCTCTTGGTGATGATGTTTCTATTGCGAAGGAAGCAGCAGCTGTTTTGAAAACACAGGTTTACTTGTATGATGCGGATACAGATCGTTTAAAAGAAGCCTTCAAAAACGGGAATGCAGTTGCGCTTGAAATTCTTGAAAGTTATGCAAGAGCGGAGTTTTTCACGAAACTTCCGGATGTTCCGGAAGAAATCAAGGTGGTTACTTTTATTGCCGGTGAAGGAGATATTTCAACCGATTTACTTTCTCCGGGCAACCAGGCGCATTCGCGTTCAGATCGTGAATTGCATGGGAAATGTATGATTACTCCCGAAGCACAGGATCAAATTAAAATGCTGCAGGTACAACATCCTGACGCAAGTGTGATGCTGATTGCTGAGAAAGGAACGATGGGTGTTGGTTCGTCGAGAATGTCGGGTGTGAATAACGTGGCACTTTGGACAGGAAAACAAGCGAGTCCGTATGTGCCCTTCGTAAACTTCGCTCCGATTGTTGGGGGCACAAACGGTATTTCTCCGATTTTCCTTACAACGGTTGATGTTACCGGTGGAATTGGTTTGGATCTGAAGAATTGGGTGAAAAAGCTCGATGGAAACGGGGAGCCTATCCGTAATGAAAACGGAGATCCGGTTTTGGAAGAGGCATATTCTGTTGCTACCGGAACTGTATTGACAATTAATACAAAGAAGAAAAAATTATATAAGGGCGATCAGGAATTGATTGACATTTCGAAGGCATTCACTCCGCAAAAGCTGGAATTCATCAAAGCGGGTGGATCCTACGCGATTGTTTTCGGGAAGAAACTACAGACCCTGGCTGCAAAGATTTTAGATATTGAAGCTCCGCTTGTTTTTGCTCCGTCAAAAGAGGTTTCTGTTGAAGGACAAGGCTTGACAGCAGTAGAAAAGATCTTCAACAGAAATGCGGTTGGGATTACTCAAGGAAAAGTATTACATGCCGGTTCGGATGTTCGTGTGGAAGTAAACATCGTAGGTTCGCAAGATACAACCGGACTGATGACTGCGCAGGAATTGGAATCAATGGCTGCAACTGTTATTTCTCCGATCGTTGACGGTGCATACCAATCAGGTTGTCACACGGCTTCGGTTTGGGATAAAAAAGCGCAGGCAAATATCCCGAAACTCATGAAGTTCATGAATGATTTCGGTTTGATCACTGCCCGCGACCCGAAAGGTGTTTATCACGCCATGACGGATGTGATCCACAAGGTTTTGAATGATATTACCATTGATGAGTGGGCGATCATTATCGGTGGTGACTCACATACAAGAATGTCCAAGGGTGTTGCTTTTGGTGCCGATTCAGGTACGGTAGCTCTAGCTCTTGCAACCGGTGAAGCTTCTATGCCGATTCCGGAATCAGTGAAAGTGACATTCAAAGGAACTATGGCGAATTACATGGATTTCCGTGATGTGGTGCATGCTACACAAGCTCAAATGTTACATACTTTTGGTGGCGAAAACGTATTCCAGGGAAGAATCATTGAGGTTCATTTGGGAACATTGACTGCTGACCAGGCATTCACCTTTACGGATTGGACTGCAGAGATGAAGGCGAAAGCCTCTATCTGTATTTCTGAAGACGATACCCTGATTGAATCACTGGAAATTGCGAAGAGCAGAATCCAGATCATGATCGACAAGGGCATGGATAACGAAAGACAAGTTCTTCAGGGATTGATCAATAAAGCGGATAAACGGATCGCTGAGATCAAGTCGGGTGAGAAACCTGCTTTAACTCCGGATGCAAATGCAAAATACTATGCGGAAGTGGTCGTTGATCTGGACCAAATTTCAGAACCGATGATCGCCGATCCGGATGTAAATAATAAAGACGTTTCAAAACGCTATACACACGACACCATTCGTCCGCTTTCTTTCTACGGAGGGACGAAAAAAGTAGATCTTGGATTTATCGGTTCGTGCATGGTTCACAAAGGAGACATGAAAATCCTTGCTCAAATGTTGAAAAACGTGGAAGCACAAAACGGGAAAGTGGAATTCAAAGCTCCGTTAGTAGTTGCTCCGCCAACTTACAACATTGTAGATGAGTTGAAAGCAGAAGGTGATTGGGACGTTTTACAGAAATACGCAGGTTTCGAATTTAACGACAATGCTCCGAAAGGAGAAGCGCGTACGAAGTACGAAAACATGTTGTACCTGGAGCGCCCTGGATGTAACCTGTGCATGGGGAACCAGGAGAAAGCAGAAAAAGGAGATACCGTTATGGCAACTTCAACACGCTTGTTCCAGGGAAGAGTCGTGGAAGATTCAGATGGTAAAAAAGGAGAGTCTTTGCTTTCCTCCACACCGGTTGTTGTCTTGTCAACGATCCTTGGTAGAACTCCAACAATTGAAGAGTATAAGTTGGCAGTAGAAGGCATTAACCTGACGAAGTTTGCTCCTTCGCATAAGTTGTTGGTGAATTAATAAGTTAACGAATAAAAATATAGAAGCCCTGATCCCGTACGTACGGGATCGGGGCTTTTTGCTTGGAAGACGATTTATTGCCGCTTCCTTATGAAGCATCTTGTTGTTCCAACCATTTTAAAATTAATTGGGTGGTTTCTTCCGGCTTTTCCTGTTGAATCCAATGACCGCAATCAAGGCTGGCAACATCCAGATTAGGAACTCTGTTTTTTAGATTCTCAGATTTTGGAATAGTATCCCGTTCACCATATATCATAAGTGTTGGATGATGAATGATTGGAGTTATGTCTGCCATTAAATGCCAATTTCTATCCAGGTTTCGATACCAATTGATGCTTCCTGTAAATCCGGATGATTCGAAGGCAGAAATAAATACAGACAGTTCATGGTCTTCCATTAAAGGTTCCCCAAGTGGTTTTTCTGCTTGTGCAAGATTGATCATAAGCATTCCTGGCTCTGGTGGCGTAGGAGGTAGGTTTTTGCGGAATATGTTATGAAGGAACCGGGATGTGTTTTTATTCATGATAGCATCTGCTACTCCTGGTTGGCGGTTGAAGTGAACAAAGTAAAAGTCTCCACCGAAGATTGCTTCCATAAATTCGATCCATGGTTGTTCTCCGCGCTCTTGATAAGGTAAAGCCAGATTGATGATTCTGGATACCCGTTCAGGATAGAGTAATGCCAGGTTCCAAACAACATTTGCGCCCCAGTCATGACCAACAAAAGTGGCATTTTCATATCCAAAGTGGTCAAGTAATGCTACCAGATCACCCGTCAGATGTTCAATGTCATATTCCGTTACTTCGGTAGGATGGGATGAGTTGCCATACCCTCTTTGATTTGGAATGATGACATGATAGCCGGCTGCAGCGAGTGCCGGTACTTGATGACGCCAGGAAAAAGCATGTTCTGGAAAGCCGTGACAGAGTACAATCGGTTTTCCGATATGTTCTTTCCCTGCTTCAAAGACTTCCAATTCCACACCATTGACTGAAATAATAGTGGGTTCGGCAAAATGGCTTGAGTTAACCATGGAGTTCATTTCGTTCGTCATTTTTTATTCTTTTAAAGATGAATGATGCAAACGTATACCTGCAAAGTGACAACCCTATGGCAGTGGGTTTGGATAAATGAGTGATAACTTTAAAAAGTTAACGATCCTGTGTGGAGCTGCGTCCATCGAAGAATATAAAAAAGCAGTAGAAGGCATTAACTTAACGAAGTTTGCTCCTTCACATAAGTTGTTGGTGAATTGATTAGTTTAAAAATATCGGGGCCCACGGTCCCAAATCAGCAGGGGCGCGATTAATCGAGCCCCTGCTGATTTTAAGGTGTGTTTTTCCTGTATTTATGAAGCGGTATTTCTTTTAGCGGACTTCCGCCATTAATAAACAATTTTCCTGTTTCTGTCAAAGCCTTGGCAATTTGAATCAAAGCCTGCTTTTCTATTTCGGGATGTCTTCCGTCCAATGCACCGACTCTCACCGCAATTGCAAGATCAAATAATGCTTCATTTGGTTCCGGTTCAAATTTCTCAATAGCTGCCTGCCGGAATGAAAGATTTCCTGATGAAATTTCTTTACCGGATCCTGCGATGGCCTGTTGAATTGCTTTTGCAGAACGGTCAATGGCCAGAATGTGTCCGTTCCCGATTTGCTTTGAGATCGCCCTTGCCATGGCACCGGGCCCACAGCCGATTTCCAATACCCTCATTCCATCTTTTAGCGGAAGTGCCTGTACGATATCAGCCAGTCGTTTTGATAATTTACTGTCCATCTTCGAAACTTCGTTTAAACCAATTTAAATAGTTTCTGGGAAACAGGTGTCCTCTTTGGAACTTTTTGGGAGAGTATCAACGAACTGTTTGATGTGGCAGTGCAACTCATTCTATTTATCGCCAAATTAATCGTTGCATAATTTGCATCAAATACTTGCTTTATTCGTTGCAGCGGGAAGAATTCCGGCTTGTGTCTAACGCTTTAAGTGCCTTAAAATTTAATCCGATACTCTAAGTTTGCAATAAAATGCCTTGTCAAGCCGTCCGGACGGGCATCTCTAAAGATAAATGGCATGCCCGCATTAAGTTGGATTACGTTTTTACTGTTTATTTCATAATCCAGGTAAAGATTGCCGTTTAATGTAAGTCCCTGCGAGCCTTTGATTTCTTGTTTAACGTTAAACTCGTCTGTGTGTTTGTCGTTTGCCAAGTGAAAGATCGGCAGAATACTGGGGGTCAGTTTTAGTTTTGATTTAATCTTTATCGGATAAGATACCCGTAGTAAAACATCGCCGCTTCTTTCAAATTTATTGGTTGATTGAAAGCTTCTCAGTTTAGAATCAATGGGATAATTCGCAGCAATAAATTGATTGTTATTTTGGGTTAACGGCTGTTGAATGGCAGCTACAAATTGAATTTTCCCGATTTCATATCCTACTCCAAGTATTAAATCAACTGTTCCCAGACTTGCCTGGTAGTCCATTGGGAGCGGGAGATTGTTATGGGTCCTGTTTGCGTTCGATAATGGTATTTTTGTGCCCAAGGTAAATTTGAGTCTTTTGCCGGCTTTGTAGTTGGCGTTTACAAAAATGTCCGAAAGTCCGAAGACAGATATCCCATTTCCGTTTTGAGCAAGTGTTGTCAGTTTTACGTCAAGTCCGAATTTCTTGCTCAATTGTCTGTTATACTCTAAATAGGCACCGTAAACAGAAATAGAGTTGTCTGCTTTTCCGAAAAAAGCACCTGCCTTGAATTGATTATTCAAAACTTTTGTACTGTCCGTACTATTGGGTTTAAAGCTGTCGATGGTACAAAAGCCGGCGTCACTGCAGCCTTGTGCGTATAAATAGTTTGCAACTAACGTTTGTAAGACCAGTGTGATTAAAATAGATTTCAATGTTGTCATATTTTGCTATCGTTGAGTCATTAACTGCTGCTAATTAGTTTGCCGGGTTTTTATTTCACTGAAAGCTCCAATTTACGAAAAACTGTTGAAGCGCTTAATCAACACTTTTGTTAATCGGTTTTGTTTTGTTGGTAAACCAAAGAAACGTGAAAAGTATAAAGAGCTTTACCAAAGTTCCCCATGATTTTATTAAAACGCCAAATTCTTTTTGCATTGCAAAATCATTCTTATCAAAAAAGGAATAGATGTAAGTAAATAGGATATATACTATTAATGCCACATAAATACCTCTAATTAGATAATTAAGCCAATTTTTGTTTAAAATTGTTTGAGCCAAATATGTTAGGATAAATACTTTAAGTAGGCCATACTTATAGTGAACCATTACATCACTTGCATAATAAACGTATTTCAATTTGGCAATCATCCATACGAGAAGGCATAGAAAAATAATTCCATTGATAATTCTTTGGTTTTTATCATTTCGTAAAATGTGAGCAAGATTCTGCATTGGTCTTCGGTTGCTCCTAATTTATTTACATCCGCTACTTCATTCAGCCTAGTATCCTAATAGTGGCTACTAAGCCCTATAAGCTATCTGCGTTTCAAAATACAAATTATTCTGTAGCCTGGTTTGGATAGCATTGAAAAATCCATGCATTTCATCCTTTGCGCCCTTCTTTTCTTTGCGGTTCATATAATGAGCTTGACACATCCATCTGCGTAAATCTGCGTGCAATATTGGAAATGTATTTTAAGTTCGGAAACAATCCGCGTATCCATCGAAAGAATCCATGCATTTTCATCCTTTGCATTCCAAAAATATAACAGCCAGATGTAGCTCTATCGCAGATGGAGATGTTATTATGCCTATTCTTCTGCGTTCCTCCGCGCTCGTCTGCGGGAAAAAACCTAGAGCGAAGCGAAACAACAAATTACCGGCTTGAAACACGATTAAGCTCAATCAGT
>CAMPIU010000116.1 GCA_946886545.1 uncultured Flavobacteriales bacterium
CGTTTTATGACCTTGATAAGGAACATTACTTCCATTCACCTGGAATGCGACCCGAGTATTCCCTAAGTGATCGTATAAGAAGAAGGTCGCTTCATCCGGTTGGATCTTTTCCAATGGAGTAGTTGAGCCGGCAGTCACTCGTGCCACGCGGTACGTTTCATGCATTGGTTTCTTGTGTTCCCTGGATCACTTGAACCAGAGTCACCTGGTGTGGCTAAGATCCGCGCATATAGCATCTGAATTGTTGTAAATCTGAATACCCTGTTGTTTGTTGATTGGAGTAATGGTTTCGTGAGGCTGCAGTTATTCTATAATATTTAGGACTGGCCTTGATGGCTTTTTCATCTTCTTCTGTGCTTTTTTCATCTCCTTTTGTAAATGACAAAACTAGAACCCTGTAAACCACTATTTTTCCACAATTTATCATTTTTTACCACTTTTTACCACTGTGCTTTAAAATCATAAAAAATCAATGAAATCAGTATGTTTGAATAAAATGTTGTAACCTTGTGGTCGTTGTTAACGTTAGAAGTTATCAACAAAGTGTAATTGAGTGGTAAAAAGTGGGTTATTCTCCCTAATTTTACCCATTATTAATAGCTATGGCTGGACTTGTCGGAGAATTTGAGGTGAAGCTGGATGGAAAAGGAAGATTCCTTTTTCCTGCCGGTTTACGCAAGCAACTTTCTCCGGAAGCTCAGGAACAATTCATGTTGAATAAAGGCTTTGAAGAATGTTTGACTCTTTACCCCATGAACGAGTGGGAGAAATTGTCAGTGAAACTGTCAAAGCTGAATTTGTTCAAGCCACAAAACCGAATGTTTTACCGCTTGTTCCATCAGGGAGCAAAGCAAATCGCGCTGGATAATGCAGGTCGCGTTTTGATTCCGGTAATGCACATGGAGCGGGTGGGTTTGGATAAAGATGTAATGCTGATTGCATACAACGACCGAATTGAGATCTGGGACAAGTCTAAGTATTTCCAACTGATTGATGGAAACATGGCTGATTTTGCTGATTTGGCAGATGAAGTAATGGGTGATTTGGGGAACGATGACGAATAACGACGCGACATATCATGTGCCTGTCATGTTGCAGGAGTGTCTGGATGGATTAGCAATTAATCCGGATGGGATTTATGTAGATGTTACCTTTGGCGGCGGCGGACATTCCCGTGCCATTTTCGAAAAACTTTCTCCAAAAGGAAAACTGATTGTTTTTGATCAGGATCCGGACGCCCGTGCAAATGCGTGGGAAGCTCCGAATTTTCATTTCGTGGCTGCCAATTTTGCTTTTCTGAAAAATCATTTGCGTGTAATGGGAATTCCTGCGGTTGATGGAATTCTGGCTGATTTGGGTGTTTCATCTCATCAGTTTGATGATGCAAAGCGCGGGTTTTCGATTCGTTCCAATGAAGTGTTGGATATGCGCATGAATCAGGCGGGCGATTTTACTGCTGCGAAGATTGTTCAAACTTATGATGAGGAACAATTAGCTGCAATTTTTAGAAAATACGGTGAATTGGACCATCCTTTCAAAACGGCTGTGGAATTGGTTAAAGCTAGAAATAAGGCTAAAATCAAAACAACGGGAGAGTTAATGGAGGCTTTAATGCCGGTTGCTCCGAAGTTTAAAGATCATAAATTTTTTGCCCAGGTATTTCAGGCGCTTCGTATCGAGGTGAACCAGGAAATGGATGTGCTGGAGAAGTTCTTGTTGCAGACGCCTGAAGTGTTGAAACCGGATGCTCGTTTGGTTGTGATGTCTTATCATTCGCTGGAAGATCGTTTGGTGAAGAACCTGATGAAGCGGGGAAGTCTGGATGGTTCTATTGAGAAGGATTTTTTCGGAAAAGTGTTGAAGCCTTTTGAAGAGGTGAATAGAAAGCCGATTCTTCCGGGTGAGGAAGAGATTCAGCGAAATACTCGGGCGCGTAGTGCGAAGTTGCGGATTGCTAAAAGGGTAGAAGATGGAAAATGAGTACAGAGAACGGGAGGAGAATCCAATGGATGCTGTACGCGGAAAATCATCTCGCGAAAAGTATTCTACGGAAATGCCCAGGGAAAAGGCAGCTAAAAAGGAGTCTGTAAAAAAAGCTTCCGCAAAGCCGAAGGTGGAAAATAGTTCTACGCCGAAAGCAAAAGTTAAACCGGCTGCAGCTGCAAAGCCACGTCGTCAGAATATTTTGATCCAGGTATTGAATGGAGAGATCCTGACAAGGGATTTTGTGTTAAACAATCTGACTTTCATCTTCTTCATTCTGCTCTTGCTGATGTTGATGGTTTCGAAAGGGTACTACGGAAAACAACTTCAAAAAGATATTACGGATCTACAGGCGGATGTAGATGCAAAAACTGCTGAATATATTGAGAACAAAGCGCGTTTGGAAGAATCGACTTCGCGTTATCGCTTGGTTCAGGCATTGGAGAAAAGAGGGTTGAAGGAGACTGTCAATCCTGCAAAAGTAATACGATTAAAGCGATCAGATAATGAGTGATAAAAAAGACTTGATGTGGCGGGCTTACCTGGTTTACATAGGTTTTTTCATCGCCTTGATTGTAGTGGTTGTCAAAACGATCATGATTCAGTCTGAAGGCAGTGCTTCGTTGTTTGCAGCTACAAAAGAGAAGATCCCAACCCGGACGGTGAAAAAATACCCGCGTCGCGGAGAGGTTTTGGATAGAAATTATACACCGCTGATTACATCGGTATCGTTCTTTGACATACACATGGATCCTACTGTAGTGGATCAGGAAATTTTCGATAAGGAGATCAGTGACTTGTGCCTGGGTTTGAATAAGGTTTTTCGCGAAACTTCTGCCCGTGATTTTGAAAATTATATCCGCAAAGGAAGGTCGAGAGGAAGGCGGTTTATTACGATTAAACTGAAAGCAACAAACGAGCAGCGGAATAGATTGAGGGAGTTGCCGATTTTTAAGTTGGGAAGGAATAAGGGTGGTTTGATTGATACGGAAGAGCATTTTGTGTCGAAAAGACCGCATGGCGAAATCCTCAAAAGGACACTGGGGTATTATCGTGCAAGTGAGGGTGGCTCGAAAGAGTTGCGTGTTGGTATTGAAGGGGCTTTTAATGAGGTTCTGGCCGGTGAACCAGGGGAAGAGATCGAACAACGTATTTCTTCGGGATGGAAAAAGACGGGTAAAATGATTCGTGAGCCGATTGAAGGGGCTGATCTGATCACTTCAATTGATATGGAGATTCAGGAAGTTGCTCACTCGGAATTGTATCGCCAGTTGAAAAACCAGGGAGCGAAAAGCGGTTGTGTCATTGTAATGGATGTAAAAACCGGTTTTGTTCGTGCAATGGCGAATCTGCAAATTGCTTCGGACGGTGATTACTACGAATTGTACAATCACGCAATCGGGACAAAAGAAGCTCCGGGTTCGACCTTTAAACTCGCTTCGTTGATGGCTGCTTTGGAAGATCAAAAGATCAGTCTGGATGATACCGTGAATGCGGTTGGTGAATACCAGTTTTATAATTTGAAACTCACAGATTCCAATCCGTACGGTTATGGCCGGATCACGATTCGCAGAGCTTTTGAATTGTCTTCGAATGTGATAGCCCGGGTAATTAACAACGCTTACCGCAAAGACCCGGAGGTGTTTATTGATCGCTTGCGTACGTTCGGGATCGGAGATTCACTTGGTGTGGCTATTCAGGGTGAACCCAGACCAACGTTGCCTTATCCGGGAACAAAGAATTGGTCCGGAATTTCTGTTCCCTGGATGTCGATTGGGTACGAAGTGCGACAGACACCGTTGCAAACCCTGGCATTTTACAATGCGGTTGCAAATAACGGAACGCTGGTTCGTCCGCAGTTTATAGAGCATATTCGCCGGGGGCAACGCATTGTTAAAACATTTAAACCGATTGTGCTTCGACCGAAAATTTGTTCCGACAAAACCCTGCGTTCGATGCACCAATGTGTCAAAGGGGTTGTAAAACGCGGAACTGGTAGTGCTTTGAAGTCTGCTCTTTTCGATATCGCCGGTAAAACCGGGACCGCGGTAGTTCAAAATGAAGATGGTCGTTACGGGGAAGAGGGGAATAAGACCTACCAGGCATCTTTTGTCGGTTATTTTCCGGCAGATGAACCACTTTACTCTTGTATTGTGGTTGTTGCCGCTCCGTCAAAGGATATTTATGGGGCAACTGTTTCGGGAACGGTGTTTTCTGCTATTGCAAATAAAGTCTATTCCAATTCTTTGAATTATCACAAAGCAATCAATGAAGAGAAGAAACGGGTGGATGATGCGCCACTGATCAAGGATGGAAACCTCAATGACTTATTAGTGGTGTTGAAGCGCTTGCATTTACCTTATCAAATGGATGCTTATAGTGAATGGTCTCGGGTTCGGACTTCAGATTCTCATATCTCGATCGTTCCCCGTAAGATTTCTTCAACTACAGTTCCGAGTGTGTCAGGTTTAACTGCGAAGGATGCGGTTTATCTGATTGAACATTTGGGAATGCATGTGTATGTCCGTGGAAGCGGAAGAGTAGTAAAACAAACAATTCCTGCAGGATCACCAGTGGTTCGGGGAGGATTAATGGAATTAATATTGGAATGAAAACCTTAAATGAAATAGCAAAAGCAACGAAAGTTACTCAGTGGAATGGTCCGGCTGATGTAAAGATCTCTGCGCTTGTTTCAGATTCCCGCAAGGCAGTTGCAGGAACGCTTTTCATTGCTGTGAAAGGCACGCAAGTGGACGCGCATGATTTTATTCCGCAAGTCATTGAAAAGGGTTGTACAGCGATCGTAGCAGAAAGAGCTGTAGAGGTTCCGGCGCATGTGACATTATTGCTTGTTCCGAATACGGCGATGGCTCTTGGTGAACTGGCGCATGCCTTTTACGATTATCCGTCTCAATCTTTGAAGTTGGTTGGTGTTACCGGAACAAACGGTAAAACCACGACTACGACGCTTTTACATGATTTGTATACGGAGTTGGGCTACAAGGTGGGATTGCTTTCTACGGTAGTGAACCTAATAGGGAAAGAGGTGATTCCGTCCACGCATACTACTCCGGATCAGATTGCATTGAATGGGTTGTTGGCGGATATGGTGGAGCAGGGTTGTTCTCATTGCTTCATGGAAGTTAGTTCACATGCTATATCTCAACACCGGATTGCAGGTTTGGTTTTCAAAGGAGGTGCGTTTACGAATATCACACATGATCATTTGGATTATCACGGCACATTTAAGGAATACATTGCTGCGAAGAAAACCTTCTTTGATGAATTAACAAAAGATGCTTTTGCTTTGGTTAATGCAGATGATAAAAATGGAATGGTGATGGTTCAGAATACCAAAGCCAAAATTTCCACATTCGCACTGAAGAGTCACGCAGATTTCAAAGTAAAGGTTTTAGAGAACAGTTTCAGTGGTTTGCTTCTGACTGTGAATGGAATTGAATTGTGGACCCGGTTGATCGGAGATTTCAATGCGTACAACATTGCAACAGTATATGGAATCAGCCAGTTGCTGGATTCCGATTCAACTGAAGTGTTGACGGTGTTGAGTAAGTTGGAAGCAGTCGACGGACGTTTTCAATTTACTAAAAGCGAAACGGATATCACTGCAGTTGTGGATTATGCCCACACGCCGGATGCCTTGGAGAATGTCTTGAAAACCATTGAAAATATTCGCACAAGAAACGAACAGGTTATTACAGTAGTAGGCTGTGGTGGCGATCGTGATGTGATGAAAAGACCGGAAATGGCGCGAATAGCTTGTGAATTAAGCGACAAAGTCATTTTAACTTCAGATAATCCTCGAACAGAAGACCCTGCTGAAATTTTGAAACAAATGGAAGCCGGTGTCGGAGCACACCAAAGTATGAAGGTCCTTTCCATTTTGGATCGCGACCAAGCCATTAAAACTGCAGTTTCCCTGGCACAGGCAAAAGACATTATTCTGATTGCCGGGAAAGGACATGAAAAGTACCAGGAAATCAACGGGGTGAAACATCCCTTTGATGATTTCGATGTTGTAAAAAATTACTTCACTAAACTGAAAAAATAAGAGAAAGCGAAGCTTTTGATAACGTCAAGAGCTAACACTGACAATAAAGAATTTTAAATAGAAGGACATGTTAACATACCTCTTTAATTATTTAGAACAATTGGATTTCCCGGGAGCGGGGCTTTTCCACTACATCTCATTCAGAGCGGCAATGGCATTGATCACTTCGCTGATCGTATCCATTATTTTCGGAAAACGCCTGATCAATTTGTTGCGTCGTCAGCAGATTGGAGAAACTGTTCGCGATCTTGGTTTGGCAGGTCAGATAGAGAAATCAGGTACTCCGACAATGGGTGGTATTATCATCCTTTCTGCGATCCTGATCCCGACACTTTTATTCGCGAAGCTGCACAATGTTTATGTGTTCACAATGTTGGTTGCAACAGTTTGGCTAGGGGTAATCGGATTGATCGATGATTATATCAAAGTATTTAAAAAGAACAAAGAAGGATTAAAGGGGAAATTTAAAGTCGTAGGTCAAATCGGAGTAGGGGTTATTGTCGGATCAATCTTGTATTTCCACCCGGATGTACAGGTTCATAAAAAGGTAGCTGCAAACTATCACTTGCAAGCCGGGGAATCATTCGTGACACATCAGCATTCGAAAGATGTGGTAGATACGATTCCTTCCAAATGGATTGTAACACGTGATATGACGACAACTATTCCTTTCGTAAAGAACAATGAATTTAATTACAACTGGTTGATCGGGGATATCGATAAATCCTACGGATGGGCGCTTTTTATCCCATTTGTGATTATTGTGGTAATAGCAGTTTCCAATGGAGCAAATATGACGGACGGACTCGATGGACTGGCAACGGGAACGAGTGCAATTGCGGGAATTGCATTGGCAGTTTTAGCTTACGTTACATCCAACGTACATTTCGCAGATTACCTGAATGTGATGTATGTTCCATACGCTGAAGAACTCGTAATATTCATTGCGGCATTTGTCGGAGCGTGTATCGGATTCTTATGGTATAACAGTTACCCGGCACAGGTTTTCATGGGAGATACCGGAAGTTTGGCCTTGGGTGGGATTATTGCAGTATTTGCAATCTCCATTCGCAAGGAATTGTTAATCCCGGTATTGTGCGGAATCTTCCTGGTTGAGAACTTATCGGTGATTATGCAAGTTGGATATTTTAAATACACGAAAAAACGATTTGGTGAAGGGCGGCGTATTTTCAGAATGGCTCCTTTGCATCATCATTACCAGAAAAAAGGATTGCATGAAGCGAAGATTGTTTCCCGCTTCTGGATCGTAGCGATTCTATTGGCAGTTGTATCCATTGTAACACTGAAACTTCGCTAATGAATATTCAAAACAAAATAGTAGTTGTTTTGGGCGCCGGCGAAAGTGGTGTCGGTGCTGCGATTCTTGCAAAAGTGAAAGGTGCGAAGGTGTTTGTCTCTGATTTTGGAAGTATCAAAGATTCTTTTCAGTCGGAATTGAATGAGCGTCAATTGGAATGGGAGCAGGGTTCTCATACGATGGATCGGATCCTGGAAGCTGACTTGGTAATTAAATCTCCGGGGATTCCTGAGAAAGCACCGGTGATGAAAGCAATTCGCGAAAAGGGAATCAAAGTGATTTCTGAGATCGAATTTGCAGGATACTTCACCACAGCTAAAAAAGTATGTATTACCGGAAGTAACGGGAAAACAACGACAACGATGCTGATTCACCACATGTTAAAGAAAGCGGGATTGAATGTGGGATTAGCCGGAAATGTAGGATACAGTTTCGCGAAACAGGTTGCATTGGAAGATAACGATATCTACGTGTTGGAATTGAGTTCATTCCAGCTGGATGATATGGAAGATTTCAAAGCTGAAATTGCCATACTGACAAACATCACTCCGGATCATTTGGATCGATACGAATACAACATGCAATTGTATGTGAATTCGAAGTTCCGGATCCTGAATAATCAAACTGCAGATGATTATTTCATCTACAACGCCGACGATAAAACAATACTCGCTGAACTGGAGAAACGCTCCGTTCCGGCAAAAAAACTTCCCTTTTCATTGACGCAGGAATTTGAACAGGGAGCATATGTAGCAAACAAACAACTCATCATAAACTTTAACAATCAATTCACTATGTCTATACATGAACTAGCTTTAAAGGGTAAGCACAATACCCAAAATTCTCTGGCTTCCGGGCTTGCGGGAAGAATCCTTGATATTCGCAAGGAAATCGTGCGCGAAAGTCTGTCTGACTTTGTTAATGTAGAACACCGCTTGGAATTTGTTGCCAAAGTGTGTGGAATTGAGTTTATCAACGA
>CAMPIU010000117.1 GCA_946886545.1 uncultured Flavobacteriales bacterium
ATTCCGTTCTATAATTGATGTCAAAACCAATGACATTGTTTTTATAAGGTTCACTTCCGAAATCCACTTTTTGGGTTACAGGACGCTCCATCATTCTGAGCCAAGTGGCACCAATATTGAAATCTTTATTGAAGCGGTAGTTGAGGTGTGTTCCGACCATTGATTTGGATTGGAAACCAAAGACCGAATTACTTTCAATAGAGATTTTGATCGGGGTATTTGATTCCAGAACTCCTGTATTCAGGATCTTTACACGACCTAAATTATAATCTACGGTATAATCCTGTCCTTCTACCATTGGGATACCGCCGGCAGTAACTTTCACAGCTCCTTCCGGAACATTCAATGCGTTCAAAGAGATATCCGACGTAACAGAAGATTGGTATTCACCTTTAAAGACAAATCTGTTCTTACTTGGTATTTGCTGGGCCGCAGTTTTTGTCGAATCGTATAATTCAGTATATGCAATCGTATTTGCGATTACGTCCGACATTCCGTTTGCCATCAATTTTTGTTTCAATACTCCACCGAAAGGTTCTGTTGTAGAGAACATGACACGTCCGTTTCTGGTATTGATCGTACCACCAGTTTCGGCTTTTTGGCCATTATACATGATTGGCACAAAATCGAACAATCCATCGGAGAACTGCTGATTGTTGACGTTTAAACGGTCCATTTCCACCAGGGTGATGATTTGTTTATCATCTAAGCCCGGATAAGGGAAAATAGGTGCTAAAACAGATGTTTCGGGATTATTGTAAAATATGTTTAGTTTGAACCCATTCGGATCTACCTGGTATGCACCGATCGAATAAACATTTTTCATCATCAAATCCCACAGCTTTAACGTTGGGTTTGTAATGGTTGGCTTCAACAATTTCAACATCAAAGCATTTTGTCCGGCAACACCATCCGTTGAAAATTCACCGACCTGATAAGTAGTCCCTCTGTGGGTATATTCGTACGCAACAGCCAAAACCTCATCATTATTCAAGGGCTGGCTCAGGGAAATAAATCCTAATAAAGCATTATAGGTATATTCGGATTCACTTAATTTTCTAGCATTTTCTACTTTTTCGTAGTGAATGGCCTGTTGAAATGGTCCGGGTGTAGCTGTTTGAGATGATAATTCCGAAACTGCCCCATTAAATCCGCGGATTTCCTGATTGTTTGAGATGTAATTGTAAAGTCCGTTCGAAGAATTACTAGGAAGTGGATCTGTTGATGGGTTTCCCGGATTTCCTTCAATATTCCCCGGTTGAGATTCCCCTAAATCCGTAAAGGCCAAAATGTTTCTGGAGTTTTCCGTATTATTTATTCTGTTGGTAACCCAAACCTCCATTCTTGTAATATAGGTTTCGGAAGCCACATTCGGCATTTGAGACATTGCCGTGTTATACTGGTCATGGAAGAACAAATTCAGGAAGTAATGGCGATTTGCTTCATAATTATCCGCAGTAACCTCAAAAGGTTGAATTTGGGCTTTCCCGGTAATATTAATTTCCGTTCTTTTTCCTTTTGAAGAAGCCCCGATCGCATCCACTGTTAGGTCTCCAAAACGCAATTTGGCGTATGCTCCGAACAAGGTTTGCGAACCCGGAATCAATGCTCCGAAAGACGGGAAGCTTACATTTCCCAATTCAATACGCTGGATAATCTGATCTTCATCACCCGAATAGCCCAGCTTCGTCACGTTATCAAAGTCGAAGGCTGCCTGCGTGTTATAACTCGCGCTTAATTTCAGCTTTGTTCCGATTTGCCCTACCAGGTTCATCTGAATTTGCTGCTGGAAATCAAAACGGGTAATTTTTCGCTGTTTTACCGGTAAAATCGGATTGTCGTAACGGGAAGTATTTACTCCAAAGGCCAGCTCAATTGATCCTTGCGGACGAATAGTAATTTCATCCGAACCGAAGAAATTGGTAAAGACTTTGGATGGAATTTTGATTGGAAATTCAAGTGCCCGGTTTTCTTCTGTTTGCTGATCGTTTTTATCTTTCCAATTCTCCTTTAATGATTTCTGACGCTCGTATTCCAAATACTCTTCCAGCGTCATCATGGAAGGATTGCGGTAATTCAAATTGGAATTACCCATTGTTTCGGAGAAAATATATTTCCCTGTAACCGGATCAAAAACGATATTTCTTTTCACCCCGGACGGATCTCCCAAATCAAAAGTCTGAGGATTGTTTTGAGTCGGGTCCAGCGGATTGGTAATCGGAAATGGCAATTGATTCGAAGTATCCGCAGGTTGGGCCCAGAATACAAGCGATACAAAACAGAAAACAACCGTTGAAAACAGTTGCATCACTCTTGTGTAGTTAGCGTTCAAAATTTTTTCCAAGTGCTTATAATATTTTCAGTGCCCCTTTAATTAATTCTTCTACAGATTCATCGCCGGTGGCAATTTTTTCTATTGCTTTCTCTGCTGATTTTTTATCAAAACCTAAAGAAATCAAAGCATTTAACGCATCAAATCGATTTGTATTGTTTCCGGCAAAAATATTTGTTGGATCACTCCACTCTACCTTCAACATCTTATCTTTCAAATCGATAATAACCCGCTGGGCAGTTTTTGCTCCAATTCCTTTTATCGCTTGTATAGAACGTACATCTTCCGTTTGTATTGCATTGGCAATTTCATTCGGAGACATGGACGAAAGCATTAAGATTGCGGTGTTCGGTCCTATTCCGGAAACGGACAACAGTAAATTGAACACATCACGTTCTTCGGAGGTAGCAAAACCAAAAAGTAAATGAGCATCCTCCCGAATTATTTGCTGTGTTAACACCTTAACTGATTCGGAAACTCCGATTGCAGAAAAGGTATTCAGTGATATCTTCACGAAATATCCCACACCACCACATTCTATGATCAGGTTGGTAGGATTTTTCTCGATTAAGCGTCCGTTCAGATGTGCGATCATTCTTTTTTATTTTCTATTTAGTTTGTGCATCAACAACAGCAACCTTCACCATATTTACTATTTCACGCACGGATGAACCCATTTGCAATACATGAATGGATTTTTTCAATCCTACCAAAACCGGCCCGATTGCATCGGAATCAGTCATTTCCTGAAGCAATTTATAGGCAATATTCCCGGATGAAAGATTCGGAAAAATCAAGGTGTTTACTTCTTTATTAGCTAATTGAGAAAAAGAAAACTTTTCATTCATCAGCTCGTTGTTTAATGCGAAATTCGCCTGAACTTCTCCGTCAACCACTAAAGTAGGGTGATTTTCATGCAAGATTTTAACCGCCTCAGCCATTTTTTCGGAATCCTCTCCAGGAGCTGAGCCAAAGTTCGAATAACTAAGTAAAGCTATTTTGGGAACTACCTTAAACTTGCGAAGCGTCTTGGCAACATTGAAAGTGATCTCAGCAATTTGACAGGCAGTTGGGTTTTTGTTGATGGTAGTATCTGCCAAAAAGATTGGTCCCCTCTTCGTGTTCAAAATATAAACTCCTGAAACCGTATTGACATCTTTTTGCAAACCGACAACTTGAATTGCTGGTCGAACCACATCTCTGTAATTTCTTGTCAGACCGGAAATCATTGCGTCCGCATCCCCCATTTCAACCATCATGGCTCCAAAATGATTTCTCTCACGCATCAATTGAATCGCTTCGTATTCGGTAACTCCTTTACGCTTGCGTTTTTCGAAGAATGACTTCCCGTAAATCTGTCGACGCATCTTTTCAGTATCCGATTTCGGATCGATGATGGTCATGTTCGGGATCTCAATGGAATATTCTATGATCAATGATTCTATGACTCTTCTTTTTCCCAATAAAATCGGAATGCACACTCCTTCTTCGGTAGCTGTTTGAGCAGCTTTAAGAATCTTCACATTATCGGCCTCTGCAAAAACAACTCGTTTCGGATTGTTTTGTGCTTTGGTGGTTATTTGTCGCACCAGCTTATTATCTAATCCCAATCGTTTCTTGAGGATCATTTCATATTCATGCCAATCGGTGATTGGATTTTTTGCGATTCCGGATTCCATAGCTGCACGTGCAACTGCCGGAGCAACATGGTAAATCAATCGGGGGTCCAAAGGTTTCGGAATAATTTGATCTTTTCCGAAAGAGATATGTTTTTCGCCGTAAGCCTCAATTACTTCTTCCGGAATAGTTTCCTTAGCCAGATTAGCAATTGCTTTAACAGCAGCTAATTTCATTTCTTCATTTATCCCCGTAGCCCTGACATCCAGAGCTCCTCTGAAGATAAAAGGGAACCCAAGCACATTGTTCACCTGATTAGGATGATCAGATCGGCCGGTCGCCATAATAATATCATCACGGGTTGCCATCGCATCTTTGTAGGATATTTCAGGATCCGGGTTCGCCAGTGCAAAAACAATCGGATTCTTTGCCATCGCAGCTACCATTTCTTTTGAAACAATATTTCCTTTTGACAATCCGATAAATACATCTGCTCCTTTGAAAGATTCTTCCAGGGTTGAATCTTTTTTGTGTGTTGCAAAAATCTCCTTCATCTCATCCAGATCAGTTCTTCCTGCATGGATCAATCCTTTGCTGTCGAACATAAAGATATTATTAACCGATGCCCCTAATGCCATGTATAATTTGGCACAGGAAATTGCAGCAGCTCCCGCTCCGGAGATAACAAATTTAACCTTGCCGATTTTCTTTTTGGCTAGTTCCAGTGCATTCAACAAGGCCGCTGCAGAGATAATTGCAGTTCCGTGCTGATCATCGTGCATCAATGGAATATCCAATTCTTCTTTTAAACGACGTTCTATTTCAAAAGCCTCAGGTGCTTTAATATCCTCCAGGTTAATTCCTCCAAAAGTCGGTGCGATTGCTTTAACGGTTTGAATAAACAATTCCGGATCCTTCGCGTCTATCTCAATATCAAACACGTCGATATCTGCAAAGATTTTGAAGAGCAAACCCTTGCCCTCCATTACCGGTTTGGATGCCAATGGTCCGATATCACCTAAACCAAGGACAGCTGTTCCATTTGAAATTACTGCTACGAGGTTTGCTTTACTTGTGTACTTATAAACATCCGCCGGATTTTCAGCAATCTTTAAACACGGTTCCGCCACTCCTGGAGAATATGCCAAAGAGAGGTCACGCTGAGATGCATAAGGTTTTGTTGGAACGACCTCAATTTTGCCGGGTCTTCCAGAAGCATGATAATCTAGAGCATCTTGTTTGCGAACTTTTGCCATATAATGAGATTGTAAGGGGGATAAAGTTAATAAATCTTAATACAAGAGCACTAAAAGTTTCGGATAAAAAGAAAGCCCCGGTCCCGCATGTGCGGGACCGGGGCCTCAATTTAAATTATCCGTGAATTACTTCACCATCAATTTTTGAGTATATGATGAACCTCCGTTAGCAACTGAAACAAAGTAGTTTCCAGCCTGAAGGTTATTAATCGGCATTTCAACAGTTGTTGAACCAGAAGCAGTAACAACCTGAGTTGCAACTGTACGTCCTGAAACATCCAAGATTGAAATTGAGTAATCAGCACCTGTACCTTCGAAGCTAACGTTTACCATTCCTGAAGCAGGGTTAGGGTAAACAGACATAGCGATTTCAGCAGAAGCTTCGCTGATTGAAGCAGTTCCTGAAACTTTCATCGCATCTTCCATAGAAGCTCCTGCAGAGAATGTTGCAACAGTTGCAACAGAAACTCCATCTACCTGAACTTTGAAGTCACCATTTCCGTATCCTGAATCGAATCCATCACCGTAAGAGTCATAAACAACTGCTTTGTAGCACTCGTTTGCAATCAGAGTAACATTTACGTCAGCTTGAGGGAAAGCCCCGCTTGCTGCTGCATCTGTGTATGGACCTCCTTGAGCTACAACAACGTTAGACGAGTTGAATAATTTCCAAGAAGTTTCTGATCCGTAACGGTCAGTAGTCATTTTAACAACTGCATTCAATCCGTTTGCAACAGATGCGATTGCGATCGGCTTAGTTGCAACTGCAACAGAACCAATGTTACCGGCTCCACCGTTTACAGAAGTAATTGTTACTTCCACAGTGTTTGTTCCCTGAGCATTCACCACCATTGCAGGTAATGTGATCTCCTGAGAACCAAATGCAGGAATGTTTCCATTGAATGTATATGGAACCGGAGTACCACCATTAATAGATGTAGAGAAGTTAATAGAAGTAATTGCCGAACCAGAGTTGTCAACTTTTACGATTGGAGTAATTGACTGACCGTCACATACATTAAATGTATTCACGATACTGTTAGCACTTGCAGTTGCATTCGGAACGTTGGTATACGTTGGAGAGATCTCAGCAGCAGTAATTGCTTTACTGTCAGTCAATCCATTGTGTCCTTCATGTAAAATAGCGAAGAACTTCAATTTACCGATGTTCAAATCCGTAGTATTGATACTTGCAGGTAATGTATAAGTAATTGTTTTAGTAATTACTCCTGTTTGAGAAGCATCGATTGTTTCTCCCCAAGTACCGCCTGCGTTGATAAATCCACGGAAAATGTGTTGGTGTAAATACTTCCCGTTCGGCAAAATTGCAGTTGGGTTGTAGTTACCATAATTTGTTTGAATTGCTTCAAAATCGTTTTGCAAAATACCTACGTTTAAGTAATGGTTTGTACCAGCAGTTTGTGGAGTCGTATAGAAAATCTCTACATGCAATACCAATTCACGTGTTGTTGCATCGATTGTAGCGTCCATAGCGATATTCGCCGGAGAAGCTTCAGCTAAAGTAGTTGTTACTTGTCCTTGCCAGTTACCACGACCTGTTGCCAAGTATGTTTCAGAACCGAAAGGTTTTCTCTGAACTGATCCAGCAGGATATCCTGTCGGATCAAAGAATCCGTCCAATGCCGTTCCGTCAGTTGTTCTTAAATCCGGTTCACCAGCACCCGGAGTAGCGTATCCACCCGCGTGAATGTTAACTAAAACTACACGTCCAGGGTTAGCAGCAGCGATATCATTCGCACGTTTATGACCGTCAGGGCAATATCCGCAATGGATACCTGTAAGTTCTTCAAGAACTGCATTTCTGTTTTGGGCTGTTTGGGAAACCGGAGTTTGTTGGGCAAACAAAGCTACCGAGCTTGCAAACATTCCACCAATTAAAAGTAAAGACTGTTTCATGTTTTATTGATTTATTACGAAACCAAATATAAATTATTTCGCGGCTTTAACACAATGATAAAATGATGTAAATGAATGATTAAATTGGAATGCTAAAAGAAGTTGTTTTTTGTAATTTAGGATAATGAAAAAGAAAATTGTCGTTTTAAGCGGGGCCGGGATTTCTGCCGAAAGCGGGATTTCGACTTTTAGAGATTCAAACGGCCTTTGGGAGAATTATCGCATAGAAGAAGTTGCTACGCCTGAAGCATGGAATACCAATCCGGAACTGGTACAACGCTTTTATAATCAGCGGAGAAAACAGGTGATCGAATCAGTTCCTAATAATGCTCATCATTTTTTCCGGGAACTTGAATCGGGCTATGAGGTAGTTATAGTTACCCAAAACATTGATGACCTGCACGAACGGGCAGGTTCCAATAACGTCATCCATTTGCACGGAAACATCCGCTATTCCAAAAGTTCCGGACCAAACAAGGAGGCGAAATACTACCCGATCAACGGGTGGGAGTTGAGTCTGAATGACTTGTGTGATGAAGGTTATTCTTTGCGTCCGCATGTGGTTTGGTTCGGCGAAGCGGTTCCGGAAATGGAGCGAGCAATCGACAGTTTAATTGATGCAGATTACTTAATCGTTATAGGTACATCATTGAACGTCTACCCCGCAGCTGGATTAATCCATTATGTGTCAAATTCTTGCAAAAAAATAATCGTTGACCCGAAAGCCTCCGAACTAAAGATTGATTCCAATTTCGTGGTCCTTGCAAAAAGTGCCGTTGAAAGTGTTCCGGAGTTGAAAAGAATCTTCAAATTGGTTTAATTAAATCTGCTTTTCAATTTTCCCACGGAACATTTGCACCCCTAGCTTATGCTGAAGCTTGTGCCATCGCTGAAGCTAAGGCGGCATGCGATCAGCATAGGCGAAGGATCATATTTATCTGTTTATTACAAGTGTTCTTCTCGTTCCAATCGAAAATAAAAAAAGGCCTCCGATGGAAGCCTTTTGAATATTTTAAAGTAAGCTTAGTGCTTTATAACAAGTCTTCGTGTTTGAATAGCTGTTCCTTTTTCAAGAACTGTCACTATGTAAACTCCGTTTTTAAAATCACTTACATCTACTTTCTTAGAAGTTCCGCTAACAGATTCGTTGTAAACTACTTTACC
>CAMPIU010000118.1 GCA_946886545.1 uncultured Flavobacteriales bacterium
GCGGTTCTGGAAATCCCTTTCATGGCAGATGGAGGTGTTGTTCATAAGGGATTGCCCGAGATCAAAAAACATTTTGAGAATGTTGCGGCAGATTCGATGACAAATCTCATCCGGATAGAGGAAATAATGGCAAAAACCTACCATAATGAAGAGGTGGCAACTGTCGAATTTTTCACGAAAGGGAGGCTGATCAGTACCGGCGAAACCTTCCACATTCCTTCTGCAGTAGCCATTATCCGCTTTGGCGAAACGGGGATAGTTCATTACAAAGACATTCCCAACACGATCTGCATCGCAAAAAAAGCAGGAGTACTGAACCAACTGCTGGATTCCTGGAAAGAGAAGTAAACGGGTTTTTCTGTCTTCCTCCTTTGAAGGAGGATCGAGGAGGATGGCTAAACCATTGGGTCATCTTATTTACCGAGCAGTTTGATTTCTGTTTTGGCAAATTGCTGATAGTTGCTCAATTTTAGTTAAGTTCAACTTGGATTAATCTTCTATTATGAAAGTTTGGAACATCTGTTTATTATTTGCAATCACTGCTTGCTCTTCCCCGGAAACAGAAGCGGTCGAGACGGTATCAATTGAAACACTTGATGAGATCAAAACGGAGGATTCAATCGAGTCTTCCACGAGGGTTCAGGAAGTAAGTTCTTTTATCTTGCCCAATGAAGTACTTGTGTTGAGTTTTAAAACCAAAAAGAATAAGCTCTTGTTCGTCTGTCGGGATAAAGACAATAAATACCTGGTTTACCGCTTCGGTAGCAAAACAAAAGTTGAATTGCAATTTCCGGAAAAACTGGATCAATCGAGTTTTAAAAAGTTTGATTATTCTTCTTACCTCCGTCCGGGGGGAGTTGAGAATCTGGGAATGGCCCTGGATTATTTATCCTTTACAAACAGCGGATACCGTTACGTGATTTATAAAACATACGCCTCCGAATCAGTAGGTAATGAAAATGAAATAGGGATTCGGATCATTCATCTGAAAACAGAGAAGGAAACGAAGATCGAAGGTGATTTTGATACTTTTGAAGGTGGCTTTCCGGAAGAAACAATGGAATTGGTGAATCAAAGTGAAATACTTTACGAGTAAGGATTAGAGCAGTGTCCGGATGCATCTGATTTAATAAACGATTCACAAGTGCTTAACCCGTTTGCAAAAGACATGAACTAGCTTTGTGTAAACAAACACACAAGCAGAAATCATGAAAGAACAAAAACTAAGAATCATGACTTTTATCGATCGCACCTTTTGGCTTTGGCTGGCCTGCGGTTCGGTGATTATTTATTTAGGCTTCCGGTGAAGGTCTGAATATCACCCTTCTGATTCTCAAAAGTGAGAATACATGGTTCTGCGGAATTATGCTCAGTTTTATCACATGTTAGTGCTAGTAAATAGGTCACTCGTAGATAGCAGGAGTATAGAGCGTAGATAGAGCGACTATAGAGCGACTTTTGTTAATAATTTAACTAACGATTTTACTGGGATTTGGAACTTTTATCAATCAATTTTGGAGAGAACCAAGTCTTAAAATCTTAAAGTATTAAAATCTTAATATCTAATTATCTTTCTCAAAAGTGTAAATAATCATTCATCACTTATCCTCCATCAATTTCCCTAAAGTCAATTCAATCATCAGGCGATAAGAATAAGCCTCAGTTCTAACTCCAGGGCCTTGATCACCTGTTAATCCATTCCTGGCAGCATTGGGACTTGTGAAATCTACCGTGTAATTCGTCGTTTTCGGAAGCGCAAATCCGAATTCAAAGACCGCCGAAGCCCGCTTGCCCCCTTTCAGGTCCAGGTTCCCTCCTAAAGCAAACACCAAACGGCTGTATTGTGATGATTGAACATTTTGCCGGGTGAAAGTGTAAACAGGATAACGGTTGTAATTGAAATCCGTATGACCACCGAATTGGATACCGGACTTCTTGCTTACCTGAATCTCAATCCCCAATCCAACATTCGTTACCGGCCTGGATCCCTCACCGTATGAAAGGAATTTTTGACCGCCAAATAAAGCAATGATCACCGAATCGGTAATAAACTCCGGGTAATGCTGAGCCTCAGTCGGGTCATTATGGATCAGGTAATAATTTTGCTTGAGAAAAGTTTCAGCGGAAGCATGCAGCCACACCTTTTCGCTTACTTGCAAGCTTACACCTAAACTGAATGAAGCCGGATTGCGATGTGTAACTTTTGTTCTGGTGGATTTTGATACAATCGAGATATCAAAGGGAAGAAGTCCCTCTCCATCTAAATTCAATGTGGAGAATTCCCTGAAAAAAGTTCCTCTTCCAACAATATTGAATGTGGGAAGCGTTGCTGCAAAACCTATCCGGAACTTCGGATAGTGAAGTAATACGGAGGGCTTGAACATCGCTTTTACATCCCAGTAATTGAATGAAATATTGGATGAAAACCGGGTGTCCTGGGAAGAAGAAGTGTCTTGGGGAAGTATCGTAATAGAGTAATCATTGTAATATTTGACACTCTTAAACATTCCCATGTGCGTTAAGCCGAAAGATAAATGCGGTGTGGCATCATAGGAAATCCCAAATCCAACAGAATATTCGATGTTGCGAATCTCCTGGGCATAGGTGGAAACAAAATTTTCCTGTCCGGGAAGATCAATTGCATCGTATTGCGCCGAATGAAAAGAATTCAATTTGCTGTTGTGAACATTTTTGGATAAAAGCATATAACCCACATGCCATTTCGGGAATTTTTTCAATGTCATGATTCCTGCAACCATATTGGGTACCACGGAAAATTCGGTACTATGAAGATCCTGTTTCGGACCAAGTGCGTTTTGCTGCTTGAATTTTCTGATTTGGTAAGCATTTACGGAAAAGGAAAGCGCCCTTTTTTCTACCAGTGTCATGGCCGCTGCATTGTAATAGACCATCGAATAATCATCCAGCCCCCCAGCAGCAGCTCCGCCCAAAGCACTTGCTTTTATTCCGAATTGATCGTTCCAATAGTGATTATCTTGTCCGAATGCGAGAGAACTGAAACAGTTTACCACTAATAGAAACAAGGTGTTTTTTGTATTCATGTTCCCTAAGTTAGCTATTAAATCCCGAAATTATTCTGTCAATTTGACAGGATAAATTATTCGGACTAGTTGTTGAGGGAAATGGTTGTGAATCAGATGAAACAATTTTCGGGAAGGTCTGCGGAAGCGCTCATATATCCCTTGCTTTTATTGCTTGTTTGCTGGGCAATATGGCTTCTGGAAAAGACTTCCGGAGCGAGTGATTTTATCCAATGGGGAATCCGGCCAAGGCATTGGAGTAGTTGGAAGGGACTATTTTTCATGCCATTATTGCATGATCCGTATAGTGTGAAACATATTTTGAATAATTCACTTCCGACCTACTTGTTACTTGCTGCGGTGATCTATTATTACCGGGAAGTTGCACTCAAAGTATTTTTGATTTCCTGGTTCGGAACAGGATTGATCGTTTGGTGGATCGCACAGGACAACGGTGCCTACCATATCGGGATGAGTGGAGTGATTTATGCACTTTTCGGGTTCTTGTTTATTTCCGGATTCTTTAGAAGAGTAAGAGCTTTGCAGGGAATTTCATTGGCAATCATTTTTGTCTACGGAAGTATGATTTGGGGGATTTTCCCCACAGAACCATCCATTTCATGGGAAGGGCACTTCGGTGGATTTATCGTAGGAGTCTGTTTGGCAATCGTATTTAGAAAACACGGGCCCGTAAGTCCGAAATACCAATACGAAGTTGAAAAAGAATTAGGAATTGAACCTCCCGATCTGGAGGGTATGTGGAGAAGAAACCAGGAAGAAATTGCTCACAGGCAATATTTGGAACAGTTGTACAGGGAACAGGAAAACCTGCATGGGCCTCATCCGCCGGTTCAAATCATTTACCACATAAACCCGGCTAAGAAAGCACAGGATGAGGAAGAAAAACCTCAGGACGATACTGAAAAATAACGGATGCTATTCCTTCGCTTAAGTAATCCCAGGACTCAAAAGGAATAGCCAACGAGACCATTTCCGAAGTTCGCATAGGAATGATTTCACCCGACAGATAACTTGCCAGTTGCGAAATTCCTTCGTTGTGCCCTACAAGTGTTATAACCGGCTCATTATTTCCATGGTCCGTAATAACCCGGATCATTTCGTAGTGCGAAGCATCATACAGTTCTTTTGTCAGTTCTGAGTTACAACGTTCGGTAAGATGCTGGCAAATAATTGATTTGGTTTGTTGGGTTCTTACTGCACTGGAGCAGATAACTTTCCCCAAAGAGATGTGGTGTGTTTGTAAATAGTTGCCAAGAACGTTTGCCTGGGAAATCCCCTTGTCAAGAAGTTCACGATCAAAATCAGTCCCTGTAGGTGATGTTTGCTTCGTTTTTGCATGCCGAATGAGGTTCAGTGTTAACATTTTTGAGTAATTTCCAACCAATCGTAAAGATATGACGTTATGTGTAAAAAGCAAGATTCAACTTTCAACATTTCGTCTTGTTAATAAACAATTTTGAACCCAGGTAAATGCAAGTAACCAAACAGATATTGTTGGGGTCCGCTGAGAATGATAGACGCGCTCAAAAAGTGCTCTATGAATATTGTTACAGGCAGTTTATTCGCTTGTGTATGCGCTACTATGCAAATCACGAAGATGCAAGACATGCCTTGAATAACGGGTTTTTGAAAATTGTGAATGGATTGCAGAATGTAGATTTGGATGAATTAAACTTTGCAGCCTGGGCAAAACGGATTATTGTAAACACCTTGATTGATGAATACCGGAAAAATAAAAATCACAATCAGGTAATAATAGCAAGGGAAACAGAAGCTGAATTGGCTAATTCGGCTGAGAAAGTTGAAAATTTGGGAGCATTGGAGTTGAGTTACCAGGAAATCCTGGACTTGCTCAAAACCATTCCACCGATCTCTGCACATGTTTTTACATTGTATGTGATTGATGGATACAACCACAAAGAAATCGGAGATTTACTCGAGATTTCTGAAGGAACCTCAAAATGGCACCTCTCAACTGCACGAAAATTGCTGAGAGAAAGGCTGGAGTTGATGGAAAATAGATATGAAAAACGCTTTGTAATATGAAATATTCGGACCGACATATTAGCGACGAAGAGCTGGATCAGTTGTTCAGAGATGCACATGCCTCTGAAGGACAAGAGTCTCTTTTTGTCCCTGAATTCTGGTCTGAAATGGAAGCTCTGCTTCCTGCCGGGAAAACAAGAAAGAGCGGCCTTTACTGGATTCCTGTTGCTGCAACAGCAGTTTTAATGGCTGTTTTGTTATTTTACCCTGGGAATGAAGCACAAATCAGTACGCTTAAACAAACGAAACTGCTCACCGGAAACGAATCGGAACGGAATGAAAATTCCTTTAAGACTGAAAATTTAAGCCTGCAAACTGCAGAATCATCTGCTGCAACTGTTGAAAAGGAATTCAAAACAACTTTCCGGGAGTCGAAACAACGTAGTTCCGGTTATGATGCAGATCAGGCGAAAGATTTTCGAACACAGTATATTCCACCGGTTCCCCGTGAACTTGTGAAAGAAACTCCTAAAGAACCGACAGATCTTGTGAGATCTCCTGAAATGGAGCCGATTAATGAGTTGGATTCGATCCGTTTGGAACCACGGTATGAAAAGATTCTTCACGAAGAAATTGCCGCATTACCTAAGAAAACTTCGAATGAATCGAATCAGTGGTATTTGGAACTAGGTCCTACAATTGGCCAGTCTCCGTATTTATCACCTGATCAGAAAAGAAGCGCGGTAGGCGGGGCAATCCTGGGTGGAGGTTATACGAAAAGGATCGATAATGCCTTTGTGAGTTTTGGTCTGCAGGCACGCTTGGAAGGATTCGGAGGATTGGAATACCGGGAAACAAACTTCTCCCAGAATATCGTGAGAACAGTTTCGGTTAAACAACTTTATTCACTGGAAGTACCTTTGAAATTCGGATATGTTTTCAAGCGTTCAGAGTTTTCTTTCGGCGTAGTTCCGGGCGTGCAGTTATTTATCCACGGAAAGGAAACGATCACAGAGGGTCAAATTGTCCGGAGTGAAAATTCATTTACAGGTAAAGTAGAACATTCCAATTCATTAACTATGGAATTCGGGTTCCAGTACTACTATAATTTCTCTTCCCGCTTTAGTGTCGGTGCAAAGGTTAATGCAGATATCCTAAGACCTTTCCATACGGATTATTATCTTGGTAAGTCCGCCGGATTGCCGGTAAACGGACAAATTGTCTTAAGAAGAACATTCTCTAAACAAGTTCGATAAGTATTCATATATTTGTTGAAACTACTTTATAATGAAACATTTGCTACTTCCTCTTCTTGCATTAAGTTCTATTTCTTTCGGCCAGATTACATTAACAGATCAGCATTTTGCCGGTCCGGGTGAATCCTATATTTTTAGTACATTGACTGACCCGACGATTGATTATGCTACCACAGGTGCTAATTATACGTGGGACTTTTCGGATATGGTTCCTCAGGATCAAAGAGGTTTGATTACGCGCCCTACCAGTCAATTGTCAGGATTGTCCATCCTGATGTTCGGAAGTTTTGCTCCGGCACCCTATAAAGCAAGTTATTTTAATGAAACAACGGATTTGCCTTTGGATCAGGCATCTGCTTTTTTACCTATTCAAATTGACGAATTGAACCAGTTTACAAAAAATGCGAGTAACGCAATTACTTCTATCGGATATGAATTGGTTAGCAACGGACAAGGTCTCGGTTTCCGTTCAGACACGATAGAAACGCGGTATGCGCTTCCAATGACCTACGGAAACAATTACGAATCGCGTGGCTATACCAACCTGGATTTAAACCCGATTTACGATGCTAAATGGAGACAGCATCGTTACCGTATTACCTATGTCGATGGCTGGGGAACAGTGAAAACTCCGTTCGGTCAGTTTGATGCCTTGAGAATTCACCATGTGATCGATGAATTTGATTCGATCTATTTTTCCGTTCAGGGCTTTGGTATGTGGCTTCCTATTCCAGTTCCGCTAACTCATGAATACGAATGGAGATCAACTTCCGATAAAGAAAGCATCCTAAAAATCCGGACCAATGAAATAGCAGGAAACGAAACTGTTACGGCTATCGAGTACCGCGATAATTTCAATGGACTTGGTTTGGTGGAAAGTGAAGTAAACGTTTCATTTTATCCGAATCCCGTAAGTAATGAACTGCATGTTTCAACCCCTGAATTGGCTTCGGCATTCTTTATTGTGGACAATTCCGGAAAAATCTGGAGTCGGGTTTCTGCATCTTCAAAAGAGCAGGTAATAGATGTTTCCGGATTAGCTTCCGGATCTTATTCATTGCTTGTTTTGTTTTCCAGCGGATACACTTCTGTAAAATTCATTAAATAAGCGTAACTTTGCATTAAGCAAGCCGACTGTCGCGGTCCGCCACGGCGGAACGAGGAAAGTCCGGGCAGCATAGAGCAACCGTGCTTCTTAACAGGAAGGATTCATTCGAGTAATTGGGTGGGTACAGAAAGTGCAGCAGAAAATAAACCGCCACGACGAATGTCTTTTGACTTTATCGGGGTAAGGGTGAAAAGGGGAGGTAAGAGCTCACCGTTCCGGTGGTGACATTCGGAAGCTAGGTAAACCTCACGGGCTGAAAGATCATGTAAACCAAGCGAGTAGAGCTGCTCGTTCTCTCCCTGACGATTCTGTCAGGGTGCTTGGAGGGTAGATCGATAGATCCCGAAAGTGATTTCGGGACTAGATAAATGACAGTCAGTTCTGATCCGCGTGACGGATCGGGATGTACAGAACCCGGCTTATGGCTTGCCTTTTTTGAAATTCTGTTTATAAGCATGTTTATGCTCTTTCAGAATGGTTTCAATTGTTCCCCCTTGCATCGGTTTTCCACATAAAACAGTGTGGTACCGAACCCCGTCAAATTTGAATTTCAGAAAAGTAATGGATATGCCCAGCATGGATATGGAACGGGCTTTTTTGATGCAAATAAAATCCAGTACAAAAGAACGCTCGGATAATAATTTGAGAATAACCACATCGTTTTTTATATAGCCGGTAGCCAAAGTAACGCGAATAATTCGCACCCATATGGAAAATACGATCGCAAGACAAACAGCAGTTGCCAACGGAATGAAAAAATGATTGGTCATTTGAATCGAAAGCCCCACGAATAAGATACTTATCAG
>CAMPIU010000119.1 GCA_946886545.1 uncultured Flavobacteriales bacterium
CCTTATCCAATTATTTTGCGTCAAAAGTAAAATTGAAAAGGCAGCTGGTGAGTGTTTTTACCTATCCGGCATTTGTGTTTTCCATTACGGTCGGAGTCCTTTATTTCATGCTGAATTTTGTGGTTCCGATGTTCAAAGATGTTTTCAAACAATTTGGACAGGAGTTGCCCTGGCTGACACTTAAGATCGTATGGTTGTCCGAAAATTTCGGATCCTTCCTATTCTATTTTCTTCTGATCGGTCTTGGAACCGGGTTTTATCTTTTCTCACAAAAGAATGAAGAATGGTTCCGGAAATTCAGCGGAAACTTCATTCTTAAAATCCCGATTTTCGGCAAACTCATTCAGAAAATTTACATTGCCCGGTTCTGCCAGAGCATGGCATTATTGCTGGAGGCCAAAACACCTTTGGTAAAAGCCCTGGATTTAGTTTCAGAAATGATCCGCTTTTACCCGATGCAACAAACAATCCTGGCAGCAAAAGAAGAAATTTTAGCAGGAAATTCACTACATGAAGGACTAAGTAAGTTCGAAATTCTAGATAAAAGATTAATTTCGCTAATTAAAATCGCCGAGGAAATCAATCAGTTAGATCAAACTTTCCACCGATTAACCATTCAGTACAACGAAGAAATTGAGTATCGGACAAAGATGATCGGAACGATAATCGAACCGGCCATTATCGTTATAATCGGTGTAATTGTCGGAGTAATCATGGTATCCATGTACTTACCAATGTTTAACTTAAGTAATGTCATTAAATGATGAAATTGAATAAACATAGAAAACTAAAAGCATTTTCACTTGCTGAGATTCTGATCGTTCTGGCAATTATGGGGATTCTATTGATGCTGGTTATTCCAAATCAGAGCGGGATTGCTACACGTACGAAAAGCATGGAAGCACAGCAGGAATTGCGTATGATTCACAATTTACAATACGCTTATTTTTTGCAGTATTCCAAGTATTCATTGGATGGCAAGGAAATCAATTACATTCCGCATAAATTGATCACCGAAGGAGGTACGGCTCTTTACAGGATAAGCATTATCGAAGCATCGCCAACAGGATTTAAAGCAAAGGCAGAAGCTGTACAGGATTTTAACGGGGACGGAAAGTACAATATATGGGAAATCGACCAGGAAGGTCAACCTAAAGAAACACAGGTAGATTGATGATCTTAATCGCGGTCATAGCCCTCTTAGCAACAATCCTTTACCAGGATTTCCGCTACCGTGAGATATGGTGGTTTACTCCTCCTTTGCTTCTCATTGTCGGATTCTGGTACAAATGGAACATGATCAATTGGGAATATTTCCTCTATAATTTTCTGTTTATAGCCGTGCTTATCGGCTTCTTAATTATTTACGTCCGGATTCGTTTTGGGTCAAACAACTTATTTAAGGATTATTTCGGACTGGGTGATGTGCTGGTTTTATTGGCCATTACACCCCTGTTCGGATTTCCTTTTTTCATTTACTTCTTTACAGTAAGTACGATCATAAGTCTCATCGGATACATTTTGATGTCACTTTTCAAAGCTCAGAAGTCGATTCCTTATGCAGGCTATATTTCCTTATGCACGATTATATTCCTGGTACTTGTTCAATATAAACTAACGCCCTTCATCTACGGAATATGAGTGATTTGAACAACATACAGGTTTCTGCAGAGCTACAACAACTGATTCCGTCCGATCTGGCATGGCATTACCGGGTAATTCCGGAAGAAATCACAGATGAAACAGCACGATTTTACGTAGATAAAGCTCAAAATCTGGCAACTGTAGAAGAAGAGCTTGCTGCATTATTGGGTAAAAAAGTTGAACTAACGGAAGGTTCCACTGAAATTATCCAGCGAGCACTTGGAAAGTTCTTCAGAAGAGCAAACCAGGAAAAACAATTGGTTTTTAATGCCAATATTGACTTTGTAGACCGGATTATCCAGGATGCAAACCATTTGGGAAGCAGTGATATTCACATTGAGATATATGAAGACCGCGCCCGTGTCAGAATCCGGATCGATGGTCATTTAATAGAGCGTTTTTCCATTGATAAAGCTGAATATTCGGAATTGATCAACAAAGTGAAAATCCGTTCCAACTTAGATATTTCCGAAAAAAGGTTGCCCCAGGACGGACGTATTCAATACGAGAACTTTGATATCCGGGTTTCCATATTACCTACGCTGCACGGTGAGAAAATCGTGATGCGTATTTTGGGAAAAGATGCGTCTTCGATCAATATTGCGCAACTCGGATTAACAGAAAATGATCTGCGAAATTACCTGGAAGGAATTAAAAAACCCCATGGCATTGTATTGATCAGTGGTCCGACCGGTTCAGGAAAGACAACTACCCTGTATGCTACGCTGAAACAACTGAACGACGAGAAACGAAATATCGTGACTGTCGAAGATCCGATCGAATATACCCTGGAAGGGATCAACCAGGTCCAGCTCAAAGAACAAATCGGGTTGACTTTCGCAAGTGCCTTGCGTTCCTTTTTAAGACAGGATCCGGATGTGATTATGCTTGGAGAGATCCGGGATGGTGAAACAGCACAGATGGCAATCCGCGCCGCATTGACCGGACACCTTGTATTGTCAACGATTCATACGAATTCAGCGTGGGGGACGATTTCACGCTTAATCGATATGGGAGTTCCTTCATTTTTGATCGCAAGTACAATAAACACTTCTGTTGCTCAGCGGCTACTAAGAAAATTGTGTGTTGATTGTAAGCAGGAAGTAAACACTTCTCCGCTTGACTGGCCGCGAAGTTTTGACGAAAGAACTATTCCCGAAAAGGTTTTTGAAGCCGTTGGCTGCGATACCTGCCATTTTACAGGTTACAAAGGAAGGACGGCAATTTATGAAGTTATTCCGATAGATTTTGAACTATCAGAAAGTATTAAAAACAACGAATCAACAGTGGAGCAAAAACTGATTGACAGGAACATTATAACATTAAATAAACAAGCACTTGAATTAATTAAATAGGGAATAACTTCTTTGGAAGAAGCCTACCCGATATTAACTGAAATCTAAATGAAACAAACCCTTTTAATTTTCTTTCTTCTTTCTATCATCAGCATTCCACTGGAAACGAAAGCGCAGAATTTTACCGAGCCTTTATTGAGAGCAAAACTCGACAGTTTGAGTATTACTTCAAAAGGTTTAAATAACACCTTTCAGCTGAATGTTTCAGGATTGCCTCTTTCCGAGCTGGTAAATTCCATTGCACTTGAAAACAATCTGAACATCAGCATCGATCCTGTACTGAACAATTCCGTTTCGTATAATTTCTTTGATGCCCGGGTGAAAGACGTACTGGTATTCCTTTACGAGCATTTCGATGTTGAATACCGATTTGTAGGAAACATCCTGGCAATTAACAAACGGGAGGCCAGAAAAGAAATTCCGCAGCCAAAAATTGAAAAGAAGGTAGACGTCCGGTATAATCCCTCCAACGAATTTTTATCTGTTGACCTGAAGAATGACAGCCTTTATAAAGTGATGAAGGAAATCAGCTCATTAAGTGGTAAGAACATCGTTATTTCTCCGGATGTCCGCGACAAACCGATTACAGGATACTTTTTGAACAGGCCTTATGATCAGGTCATTCAAATGACTGCAAAAGCAAACGGACTGGAGAGTTCAATTGACGAAAGCGGGATCACCTATATATTCGCTGCAAAACCCGAAAAAAACAATACAGCTCAGGGTGGTGGTTCCGGATTCAAACCCACAACGGATTTCGAGCAAACAGGAGTTCAAATCAAGAAAAATGAATTTGGAACGCTGGACCTGATAGCAAACAATGCAGAAATGGCAGATATTATCAAATACGCTTCGCAGGAATTGCTGACTCCTTATTTTTTCTACAATAAACCCGAGGGAAAAGCCAGTTTTCAGCTTCAGGATGTAACGTTCCCCGAGATATTGAATTTGTTGTTTGTAGGAACGAAATATGCTTACAGAGAAGACAATAAATTGTTCCTTATCGGAGAGAATAAATCCGAAGGAATTCGGGTGACTGAAGTTATCCGCATGGAAAACAGGACCATTGAAAATGTTAAAGCTTCCATTCCCAAAGAATTAATTCAGGATTTGGACGTGAATGAATTTACGGAACTCAATGCACTGATCGTTACGGGACCTGCCAGAAAAGCAAGTGAATTACGAGCATTTCTTTCATCGATAGACATCGTTGTTCCTCTAGTACAAATTGATGTAATGATCCTGATCTCAGAACGTTCCAGTACAGTAAAATCAGGAATTAAAATGGGGTTGGGAGATAAACCTACTGTAACCAGCGGAACTGTTTTTCCAACGCTGGATGTCAATCTGGGTGCCAGTACATTAAACAGTATTTTAAATACCATCAATGGATTTGGAATCGTAAACCTTGGGGCCGTTACTCAAAATTTCTACATGTCACTTCAGTTACTTGAGTCTAACGGATTGATTGATGTAGAAAGTACACCGAAAATTACCACTTTGAGCAGTCACCTGGCAACTGTTTCAATCGGACAAACAACCTATTACCAGGAACAACAGGTTAATTTCCAGAACACAGTTGTGAACCAGGGAGTTTTGACATCCAAGATCTGGAAATCAGTAGACGCAAACCTGACAGTAAAAATTAAACCCTTTGTTTCCTCTGACGGAAATGTAACCATGGATATTACACTTACCAACGATGACTTTGACGGCAGTAAAGTAGATCCGACAGCTCCCCCAAATGCAACCAAGCAAACCTTCGAATCCGTTATTCGTGTTCAAAATGGCGATGTGGTATTATTAGGAGGTTTGGATAAAAAACAAAACAATAACAGCGGAGAAGGAGTTCCTTTGTTATCAAGAGTTCCGGTAATTAAATGGCTTTTCAGCAGTAGAAACAAAACAAAACGCAAATACAAATTACACATCATTATTCGTCCTACGGTAACTTATTAATGAAATTGCCATTCCAAAATAGCGCCCCCAAGAAGTATAATCTGATCCTGATTCACAATCAGTCGGGTGAATCACTGTTTCATTATGCCAGCATGAATGAGCAAACCACGATTCATGATTTAACTTCCTATGAATCGATCGAGCAAATATTAAAGAAGGCAGATAAAAACATTCCGTTTATCATTCACGTAAGAGGCGCCGGGATTTTGGCAAGGAGTGTTGAAAATGCTCCAAACTACAAAGAACGATTATTGGTTTCGGGAAGAGAAGATGAATTCTATTTCAATAGTTATGAGCGATCAGGATCTGTTTTGGTCTCTTTTGCACGAAAGAATATTCCGGATGAATTTCTGGACCAGATCAAGGCAGTAAAAGGATTTATCTGGGCTTTATACATCGGTCCGTCTATACTCCCATTCAAATCTGAAAATCCGAATACGATCCAATCGGATTATGTGCTTTCGTTTCCATCTTCGGATCAGGTAATTATTTCAAAGAATGAACAGGAGCTCTCGGAAAAACAAGTTCTGAGTTCCTATCTGGAAGCAATTGTCAATTATACCTTCGAAAAAAATATCAATCCGGATCAATTCCATCAGGGAATTGACGAGGAAACCCTCAAGCAAACGAAGAGTAATTTTAAAGATTATAAGCTTTTCAGAACAATAGGGGTAAGTATTTTATCCTTTTTCCTGCTTGCGCTTATGATCAATTACTTTGTAGTGAATCATTTGAACCAGCTTGCCGCAGATTACGAACAGGAAATTGCCGGATACCAGGATAATTTTGCAGTCAGAGATCGAATTAAACAGGAAAAACAGCGTAAATTAGTTTTATTCCAAAATTCAGGGATGCAATCAGGCAATCTGCTTTCTTATTATGCCGATGAGACCGGAGCTACTGTACCTAAAGGTATTCAGTTCACAGAAATGGAATTATTTCCGCTTGTGCAGCAACTCAAACCGAAACATAAAGTAGAAACAGATAATTCTAAAATTGTTATTAAAGGAATTACAGCCAACAGTAAAGTTTTAGATGATTGGATGGAAGATCTGGAAAAAAAGGAATGGACTCAAAGTGTAGAAGTTATTAATTATTCCAGGGTAGATGATCAGCATGCAATCTTTCACATTATAATACATATCAGGGGATGACGCTTTTTGAAAAATATAGCTACAAACAAAAGAACCTGGCATTGCTTATTATAGCTGTGTTGCTTTTTGCTGTATCCTACAAAAGAGCATTCAGTAAAACGATTGAAACGAATAGTTATATCAATGAGCTGGAAATTAAAAAACAGGAAGCATTAAATTCCCAAAAAGAAATCCAAATCCTTCAGAAACAAGTTGCTCAACTAAATAAATTGCTTGGAAAGGAAAACGTTTCGGTTGAAGAGGTTCAACAAGGTTTTTTAAATTTCCTGGCACGAAAATCACCACGAATTTCAGTGAAACAAATCGATGAAGTTTACGGCTTTGAGCATCCCGATTTTAAAATCAATACCTTTAAGATTGAATTGAGAGGCGATTTCATTTCAGTTTTGAAATTTATATATACACTGGAACAGTCATTCGACGATGCCCGTCTGATCCATTTTCATATGAGCTCTGAAAAGGACCCTGTAACGAATAAAACAGATTTAACAACAACCCTATTAATTCAGAATTATGTACAAAAAGTATATCAATAAGTTTTTAATCCTTTTCATTTCTTTGAGCCTTTTCGGATGCAAAGATTTTATTGAGAAGGATATTTCTGAGGAAACCCCGGTATTAGTTCTTCCGTCAAATAATGCAACCATTAATACAAACCCTGTCCATATCAAATGGGAGGAGCTGGAGGGAGCAACCAAGTATCGAATTGAGATTGTAAGCCCAGAATTTGGAAATATTCAAAGCTTCCCTTTGGACTCGATCGTGACCGGAACCAATTTTTACTTCGGATTGGATTCGGCTCAGTATGAAATCAGAATTACTGCAATGAATGCCGGATTCAGTTCAAAACCTTCCGCTATTAAACGCTTTGTTGTAGGGACATCCCAGGGAAGTTCAAATGGAGGCGTTACTTTAGTCTCTCCGCCAAATGGAGCTTACTATAATGAAAATTTCCAAGGTCATTTTTCTTGGAATACACAAAATTTAGGGGCAGTTTCCAGTTGTACATTTGAATTACATGATACAGAATTTTTTTCAGGCACACTTCTGGATATTGCTGATCAATTAAACTCAGTTGAAATTTATTCTTTAGACGGAAGTCAATTACCGGAAGGGGTTTATAGTTGGGGAGTTAAAGCTTATCTGGTAGGAAATGGCGAAACAAACTATTCCAAACGTATTTTTTACATTGACAAAACCCCTCCAGGAGCGGGAACACCTTCACTACCTGCTAACAATGCAACAGTTTCTTCGGGAGCAATCACTTTTAGTTGGGATTTACCGGAAGATACCGGAGAAATTCAATCGCCAGTTGGTGGAAAAGTAGAACTTTCAACTTTTGCCAACTTTGCAACTATTTATAAAACTGGAACAAGCACCACGAATTCGGTTGCTATTAGCAATGTGGCTGCCGGAACCTACTACTGGCGAGTGATCTTAGTAGATGAAGCAGGTAATGAGGGTGCGGTACCAACTACCGTTTATAACACTATATCAGTACAATAATCCATTGAAAAACAAACGTTTTACATATATTTTACTGTTTGTTGTAGGATTTATCTACTTCAAGCTTTTTGTACGTATCAGTTCCAATATTTCCGAGGAATCGAATCTGCCGGTTGCCCAAATGGATCAAATGCAAATTGAAAATATCCGCTCCAAAAAAAGCTTCCATTTGAAAGCAAATTACCCGGATCCATTTTTAAAGAATTCAGGAATCGTTCAAAAAACTGCCGCAAACTTAGATCCGAATGCTCCTCCACCCTTACCTAAACCCAAAAAGGAAAAACCGTTGGTTTACTGGCCAAGTATTAAGTATTACGGAATCGTTCAAAAATCTAGTTCAAAGAAGCCAAGGGCACTTATTTCCGTTGATGGCACGATGTATAAGATTTATCTGAATGAAGAGATTTTTGATGGACTCATGGTAAAATCGATTAAGCGTGAAAACATTGTCGTTCATTATCAAAAAGAAAATAAAATTATTCCTTTAAATCCCTGAGAACGGTTATTCAAATTACCTTATTTTAGCCTCATCAAAAAGGCAGGTTTAAAATGATAACAGAATACATTACGATTTGTTTGTTTGCACTCCTGGGT
>CAMPIU010000120.1 GCA_946886545.1 uncultured Flavobacteriales bacterium
GAATAATTCTCTCCGGATTTTTCTACTTTGGAAGAAACAAACTTGATGGTAGGAAATTTACTTGCTTCAAACCATTCGGAAGTTTGTGCTTTCTTATTTTGCATGGAATTTCCGGTATTGATGGAGTTTACATCAATTGTAATGTCAAATTTGGCATTGTCTAAATTACTCTCATCAAATTTGATGTTTCCTTTTGCCTTTTTAAATTCTCCGGTGGGATCTTTACTTTTAAATGCAATCGTAAATCCTTCTTTAAAGATGTAATCTTTTGTTGCAGTAAGTGTTACAAATGCTGAACTTGCAAATAAACACAGGGCTAAAGCCGGGTAAATCATTTTTTTCATAATCAGTTGTTTTTATTAGTTTAAGAGTCAGTACTTTCAGAGTCAGGAGTCAAGACAGATTTCAAATAATCTTCTTGACTCTCTAAGTCTTGTCTCTTGTTTCCATTTTTATCTATTCTATTGTCCGAACTCGAACTTTCTTCCGATACAAAAACCAATCCTAAATTGACCTTTTAACCAGTTGTCGTAAGTATTGGTAATAAATTGTGTTTCTCCAAAACCACGGGCATTGGTCAGGTAAATAGTGAAATTGTGTCCGAAGGTCAGCCATTCTACCGCAAAACCAAGGCTGTTTAAATTCGTTTTTCGCATTCCTTTATCCTGGAATACCTGGTAATATTCAACCATAATTCCTAAGCGCTGTGTAATTGACCAGCGCATTGCACCGCCTAGAGAGAAGAGGGTGTTTTGGTCGTCAGCTGCAACATAATTCCGGTGAACAACTGTTGGTACCAAGGCCAGGCTAACCAGGTCTCCGAACTTTCGGGCGATATTTACTTGTGCCGAATAAGAAAAACGGTATTCCTGCTTCGGAAAATGAGCAACAGCATAAATATCAGGAAGTGCTTTCATATAGGTATAAAACATGCTTCCGGTAACAGCTAATGAAACGGGCATTCCTTTTTTGCGCTGCTGAAGTATGCGGTACTTTGCAAATCCGTCAAGTAATGAACGGTACGGAGTTCCTGTTCCTTTGCTTCGGCCTACACCAACCATTAAATGGTTCGTAATCCCGTATTCAAATCCTAAACGGATATCACTTGAATTGTCCAGTCCAAACCAATTTTGAACTCCGCCTCCTGAACCTGCCAAATCGCCAAAACGATGTTCTACACGAAACTCCAGTACACCTTTGCGCAAGCATTCTACAGAATGACCACTTACAATTCGGGTAGACTGGAATGTTTGTTCAACCAGATTTGTATCAACGGAGCTTTCGGTTTCTTCCACAGCAATGGTGTCTTCCTGAGCGATTGAAAAATGTGTAAAGCAACAAGCTGCTCCAATAAATAATAGCCTATTAATCATTCTGACTTAATTTCTTTTTGTTTGCCAAGATAATATTTACCCTGATAAATAACTACAATTTAAATGCAGAAATCTGTTGATGGTTGGAATGCTTTTAAAAATTAAGCTACTTTATTAATAGGAAACAGGTGGAATATAGGATTCCTAAAATAGATCGTTTTGTTGTGTAGTTGAGCTCGTTTAATTGACTAAGTTTGTAATACTGAATTATATATGACAGTAAACAACTTATTGACTTGCGTATTTGTGTTGTTTTTTTTGAATGCCTATTCGAAGAAGCAATATGTTATTCTTGAATGGAAATTCAAAGGAATAGAAGATGGGTATGACCATTTGAACAGGAGTAAGATAAGCGTTGATGGAAAGGAAGTGCCTCTTTCAAAATCATTTCACCAAAGTGAGTGGGGGACTTATCAATTGAAGCTCTCGAAAAAAAATCATAAGATACGTTTAGTAAATGAAGCCTTTTATAATGGGAAATGGGCGGAACATACTTTTGAAAATCAGTTCAGTATCAATGCAGTTTGTGAATTTGAACTGAATCCGAAGCAAGTTTCCAAAGTCCGGATCGAATTTGACCTGAATAGTGCTAATGTTTCAATTACCCGCTTTGACTTGAATGGTGCTGAATTGATCCCGAAAAAAGTGACTTTCAGGGGGAAACATTACCCAATGAAAATCGATTGGAATTTTATTCATGTGGAGGAAGGTTACGATCATTTATCGAGAATGCTTGTTTTTGTAGATAACCAGGAATATGGAATTTCTCCTCAATCGTTAGAAAGCAAAGGAGGAACATTTACTCTGAAGATTCCGAAAGGATCACATCGCATCCGGATTGTTAATCAATCGTTTGTGAATGGAATGTGGCAGGATCACACGATCATAAATAATTATTCTGTGGAAGCGGTGTATGAGAAAGCATTGGAAATTAAGAAATCTGTGCGGGTTACTTTAATCATTGACTTGAATGATGAACACACGGTAAATACATGGGAGTGATTTCGAAAACATTCAATCACGCCTGTCTTTTTCATACTGCTTGTTTTCAGATTCAACCCATAAAAAAAGGCCATCCCTTTGAATGACCTTTTAATATTTATAGAACTGATAGAGATTATCCGTTCCAAACCCCCATCGAGTTGAATTTTTCAATTCGTTCTTCAATTCGTTTTTCCGGGTCCTTCGGATCCAATTCTTTTAAGTATTCAATGATTTTCGTTTTTACAGTTTGAAAGCTTGCATCCTGATCTCTGTGAGCTCCGGCAAGAGGTTCCTCAATGACATCGTCAACCAGTTTCAAACGTTTCATATCACCGCTGGTCAATTTTAATGCTTCAGCAGCCTTTTCCTTAAAATCCCACGATCTCCATAAAATAGAAGAACAAGATTCCGGAGAAATAACGGAATACCAGGTGTTTTCAAGCATCACTACTTTGTCTCCGACACCAATACCCAAAGCTCCACCTGAAGCACCTTCACCAATGATGATACAAATTACAGGAACTTTCAACTGCATCATTTCATAAATATTACGCGCAATTGCTTCACCTTGGCCTCTTTCTTCCGCTTCAAGCCCGGGAAATGCTCCGGGAGTATCAATGAAGGTTACGATCGGTTTGTTGAACTTTTCAGCCAGTTTCATTAAGCGTAATGCCTTGCGGTATCCTTCCGGATTCGGCATCCCGAAATTACGGTACTGACGCATTTTGGTATTGATACCTTTTTGCTGACCGATGAACATGACAGTTCTTCCATCGAGCAATCCGAAACCACCAATCATTGCTTTATCGTCTTTTACTGTCCGGTCGCCATGTAATTCCTGGAAAGAAAAACCTGTAATTGCATTGATGTAAGCCAATGTATACGGTCTGTCAGGATGACGGGACAGCTGAACGCGTTGCCAAGGAGTCAACTTGCTGAATATTTCCTGAGTTTTTTTTGTAAGATTCTCTTCTAAAACACGGATTTTATCAGACATATCAACACCAGTGCTGTTTCCGATCTCACGCGTTTGTTCAATTTGTTCTTCTAAAGCCTTTAAAGGTTCTTCAAAATCTAAATATGTTGACATAATTGCTATTTTGAGGGGCGAAATTTACGAAAATAGTTCGCATCTATTATTTTTACAGCATGATTAATTTTCCAACATGCAAAATAAACCTGGGTTTGCACATCTTACAAAGACGGCAAGACGGGTATCACGACATTGAAACTGCCATGCTGGAACTTCCACTCAATGACATCCTTGAACTCATTGAGAGCAGAGAACCGGCCTTCACTACTTCCGGACTTGAGATTCCCGGTTCCGGGAATTTGGTTTTAGATGCCGAAGCTGAATTCAGGAAGATTAAATCAATTCCTACACTTGCTTTTCACTTGCACAAACTAATCCCTATGGGAGGCGGTTTAGGCGGTGGGTCCTCAGATGCCGCGTTTGCGTTGAAGCTTATGAGGGATACTTACGCACCTGAAATTGGAAATGAACAATTGAAAACTATGGCCTCCAAAATCGGGTCCGACTGCGCTTTTTTTATCGATGGCGGATTGCAGTTTGCTACCGGAAGAGGTGAGGTTTTGACTCCTTTGACTTTCGATCTGAAAAACAAATATGTGGTGCTGGTGAATCTGGGAATCCATGTTTCAACAAAAGAAGCTTATGAAGGAGTAATTCCGGATAATAAAAGAGTCTCATTGAAAGAAATCCTGGAAAAACCTATTCAGGAATGGAAAGATCAACTGGTAAATGATTTTGAAAAACCTGTTTTTCTTAAATATCCTGAATTGGCAGAGATCAAAAACGATTTATATAAACATGGAGCAACTTATGCTTCAATGACAGGGTCCGGTTCAACGTTGTTTGGAATTTTTGACTCGGAAATTAAGTCCGTTCAGTGGTCGAAGAAAGTGCAATACGAACAATACCTGAAACTTTAATTTTTGATGAAGTTCAAATGTTCAATTTTACCACTTGTTTCCAGTACAAAATAATAAGTTCCGGCTTTTAAGCTACTGATATCAATGGTCGTTCCTGACAGTTGAAGATTTTGTTTTTGTCCGAGGATATTATAAACTCCATGCAGTTTCAGATCGGCCAGGTTTCCATTTTTTGAAAGCAAACGAACCAATTCATTTCCGGGATTAGGAAAAATTACCAGGTTTGATTCTACCTTCATTTCAGAAACAGAGGCCGTGCTTAAGGGATCAGCTTCAAACAGGAATAAACCTCCTAAATCCTGGCCTACGAACATGTTCAGGAAACCGTTTCCGTCTATGTCGTCTACAAAAACAGTACTGTAAAGGCCAACTTCCAAGTCCAAATAGCTATCTGAATACAAACTGAATGCATCTCCGTTTGCCAGGTTCCCGTCGATGTTGTGGTAATAATTGAGCTTTCCATTATAAGCTCCGACAAATAAATGGGTTGTATCATTCACCCGGAAGAAATGGGGCGCAGCATAACCATCCGGATTTGGAGAAATATCTGCCTGACCAACATTCGTACTGATCAACGTGAAAACCGGGTTGGAACTTGTGCCCGTATTTTGGTAATAGGAAATTTCGCCTGTTTTTTTTCCGACGACCAAATCCAATAAACCATCTTTGTTTAAATCAAATAACTGTGGAAAGGCGTACGAAACTAACTGAATCGGAGTTCCGGTGTGGTCATTTACTGAGACAGAAGAGCCGAAAGCCATCGGGTTACCTGTTCCGGCCGTATTCGTAAAACGAAGTAAGCTTCCGTTTTCCCTGCCAATGATCAAATCCTGATCACCATCTCCATCCAAATCTCCGAAAGCAGGTACTGCTCTTAAACCCAATCCAAGGGACGAAAGGCTCAGATAGTCGTTGTTCACCAATGTGAATTCGGGATTTGCTGCAGTACCGGTATTTCGATACAACTGAAATACGGATTCCAAACTCAATGTAGGTTTGTATCGTACAAAATTTGCCACGATCAGATCTTTCAATCCATCTCCGTTCTCATCTACTAAAACAGGAATACTTCCCAGCCCATGATCAATCATATCTTTTTGGAGGAAGTTGTCTTCCTGGAAAACAAAGTTGGGAAGTGCATTTGTTCCCGTGTTTTTGAAAAACTGCACACTGTTTTGGTTTTCAGAAACTGTTCTTGCATTGGGTGCTACAATCAAATCCTTATTCCCGTCAAAGTCAACATCTTCCCAGTACATTGCAGGAAACAACTGCATGTTGGCAGGATGCGAAACAGAAGGGTAATTGTGGTCTTGACTGATCATTGCCGAATTGGTGTTTGGTGCTGTTCCTCCATTCATTAAAAGCGTGATATTCGGATAGGCCACGTCGCCCAGGATTAAATCCATTACGCCGTTATTGTTCACATCAATTGCCAAAAGAGTGGAACCGGAATGACTACCACTGCTCTCGTTTTCCTGTCCCTTTCCCGGATTTTCAGGTCTTAAGGGATTTGGAATATCTCCATTTTCACAAGGATATTCCGTTTCATTTAAAAATAAGTTATTGTTATTCGGGTCTTCGCTGAATTTTCCCCAGCATTGGTTTTTCAATACAAAAGTCAGGGAATCCGGAATTCCATAGAGTTCCATGCTTTGATTTTGATGGTATTCCACGTTTTGTCCGCCGATGTGAAAGGTCAGAATATCCATATCCCCATCGAAATCAACATCGCTGTAAGCAGGAATATCACTTGCGCTTACGTAGAGGTTGGAGATAGCACCAACGTAATCGGTCTGAAGGATTTCTGTAATCAATTGCCATTGCAGACCAAGTGATGAATTTCCAATGTTCCGGTAAACTTTAATTCCCCCGATCCCATAAGTGAACAAGTCTTTTTTTCCGTCTGAATCATAATCAACGAAAGCAGCGCGGTATTTACAGTCGGACGGGAAGTAGCGAAAACCCTTGTAAACATAGTTATATTCGTGAACAGATGCATTGACAACATGCTCCATCAGAACGAACTCATCTCCGCTTCGATCAAAGATCACCAGATCTTCCAATCCATCGAAATTGTAATCAATACTTGAAAACTGTCCGTAATTGATTCCTCCTGCCCAAGGGTTCTTTAAGGTGGTGCTCCCTGTTTTAACAGGAATATTGGGGTTGTATTCGAATCCCAGGTACGTTTGACAAAGCGTGGAATTATAAAAACCAATAAGAATCATTAAAATAAGAAACGCCTTTTTCATTCGATTAGGATTGCAATACTTCCTTCAAATTAAGGCAAAATAAAGAGCAACTCCAAAACTGTTTCGGGGTTTATCAATCAAATACAATAAACTATGAAAAAAATACTCCTTCTCTTTTCATTCCTTCCGTTAACAATTTCATTTGCTTTCACCCAGGATTCTATTTCAGTTCTGTTTATTGGAAACAGTTACACTTATGTGAACGATCTGCCTGGAACCCTCGGGACGCTTGCGGCCAGTTTGGGTAAAGAAATCACGATCGACTCCAAAACAAATGGCGGATATACGTTTCAGAGTCATGTCAATGATGCGTTAACTTATTCTAAGATTCATTTAAAACCATGGGATGTGGTGGTGATCCAGGGACAAAGCCAGGAACCAAGTTTTCCGGATGCGCAGGTCGATACACAAACATTACCTTATGCAGTTCAGTTATCGGATAGCATTTGGGCCAATAATACCTGCAGCAATGTAATGTATTACATGACGTGGGGCAGACAAAACGGTGATCCGCAATGGTCGGGAATAAACACTTTTGAAAAAATGAATACGCGTTTGTATAATGCATACATGCGTATGGCAGATTCAAGTGACCGGGCGATGGTTTCTCCGGTTGGGCGTGTGTGGTCATATGTTCGGACAAATCATCCGAGTATCAATTTATACAACCCGGATGAATCGCATCCATCTGCTGAAGGAACATATCTGGCTGCCTGTACATTTTATGCCTCGCTTTTCCAGCAATCACCTGTTGGTTCAAATTACTACGGAGGCTTAAGTGCCGCAACGGCCGGGATTCTGCAAAATGCAGCCGCACTAGTTGTATTGGATTCACTGGATCATTTTCAATTGCATCCGGTTGATGAACCGACTCAAGCTCATTTTTCACTGGTGCAAAATGGTGAGCATATTCAGTTAAGCAATGAAAGTTCGAGGGCCGTAACTTATTCCTGGAGCTTTGGAGATGGTCAAATCGCCACAAGTGAGAACCCTCAGCATACTTTTAATTCAAATGGAAATTATACGGTACAGTTGATTGCTTCTTCGACTTGTAATTCAGATACTTTTTCTGTTCAGGTGAACGTGAATTCACTTGGTGTCTCCGATTTGAATTTTGAGTCAATCCGAATAAACACCCAAGAAGAATTTATAGCTATTTCTTCCAATGAACCGGGTTTTTCCTTTGAAGTATTCAGCATTGACGGAAGGCAGGTGATTGAGAAGCAAAATTTGGATCAACATCCGGTTTTAATTCCACGAGTGAATCAGTTGCAATTATTCAGGATCAGTGACCCGAGAGGAATGATGAGAGTAGTGGTTGTTTATTAGTTATTGGGCAATAGTTATTTGATTTAACTACGAATTCCCAAATTAAACGTCGAATTAAAATGTTCAACCAATTTGTTAAAATTTCATTTTTTAAAATTTTTGTATTCAAAACTAACATTTATCGCTATAGGTCAACAATAACAAGTGATTTAAAATTGATTAATTTGACTTACGTATCAATTATTGATAATTATTACGTTAAATAATTAACATATTAATATTTTCTTTTTTTTAGCTTTTTTATCATCGAGGCTTAGCTTAATTAAGGC
>CAMPIU010000121.1 GCA_946886545.1 uncultured Flavobacteriales bacterium
ATCAAATTGGACAAACGCACATTCAGCCAGCCCATTGCAATAAAGAAATAACGCATCAAATGGGTCAGCATAATCCCCAAAACAAAGAAACAGCTCGTGGAAATCACGATTGTTTGCAGATCAATACTTTGATTCGAAAAGGTAGATGCCGAAAAAATAAGCAATGAAAGCAAAGCCCATCCTCCTATTTGTGCCATCCAATAAGTCCTTCTCGCCTTAAACATAAACCAAAGTTAAATGAATTCTAAAGCGAAATACAATAGTTTGGAATAAACGGTGCTTATAGTGGTTGATTGGATGTATTTCAGGAAGACGGACTATTTCGGTCTGAAAATTGTAAATTCGTTTTCGATGAATCGCTTCTTGTTTTTAATTCTTCTGCTTCCAATATCTGTATTCAGTCAAAATCGCTGGAAACCCGGCGCTGGAATAAAAGCAAGTATTTTGATTTCTTTCGGTTCACATCAGAATTCACTCGGGTTTAAATTAGACACCTATTTTGGAAATGACTTCGTTCAATTAAATGCAGGCGCAACAACGCGTTATTTCCTGACCAATTTAGGCAGCCGGTCTAATTTCGGAGAGCTTCGTTTCAGCACGGGAGGTGTGCTCATGTTCGGAAAAGGACAAGGTTCGCTGAATATGGATTGGGACGGTCCATTGCATCAATCAAAATCGGAATATTCGATAGGATACGCACATTATTGGTATTTGGATCGATTGGGAACTTCCCAGCGATCCGGAGCCTGGAACATTGGGATTCAGCGCATAGATATTTTAATGGAAAACGATGTGTTCGGCGGACAGGCAAAAGACCGTTTCCGCACCGGGAGTCTGGTTGTTTCTTATCGGGACAGTCTGTATAAAGCCAGTATCGGATTGACAATCTGGACGGGTGAAACTGCCGAAACAATTTGGAATAAAACTCCTTTCCAGGGTGGTCCGAACGGATTTAGAGATCTGACAGGAAGACCATTTGGAAAATTGAACCATGGTATCTTATATGGAGAATTAAAACATCTTTTTGTCGGGATGCAAACTGCAGGAACCCGGCTAGGTTGGGACAGTGAACAAATCAGGCACGTCTTCCAAAACAAGATTAGTCATGATTTGATTCTTTTCCCTAAGAAAATGGTGCGAAATACACCACACTATCCAAGACTGAATGAATCGGGAGAAAATGTTTTTACCTGGAAAGAAGCCAGGAAACCACGATTCTATTTTCAGACATTTCTCAATGATGGATTACCCTATTAATTACGAATGCCGTCCCGATAATCATCGGGATCCAAATTTCGAATTATTGGAATAGCCTACTCTGGGTCAATTTATCGGCTATTCTAAATAAAATTCCGTTATGTAACTTGAGCGATTTGAGTCGCCTATTGGTTAATTCGTAATTCGACATTCGTAATTCGGAATTACCGGTACAGTCCACCGATTATTTAAGCAGATACAAATATTGAAATCCTCGCTTCACCTTTATTTCTTAAAAACCAAACAAAACATTCGTGTTTATTCATTTATTTGATGTAATTTTGCGCCCCGTAGTTACAATTTTTATATATGTCCAATTCAACAAAATACGTATTTGTAACCGGGGGGGTAACATCATCCTTGGGTAAAGGAATTATCTCAGCTTCCTTGGCAAAATTGCTTCAGGCACGCGGTTACTCTACAACAATCCAAAAATTAGATCCTTACATCAATATTGATCCGGGAACATTAAATCCTTATGAACACGGCGAGTGTTTCGTAACGGATGATGGTGCTGAAACTGATTTGGACTTAGGACATTACGAACGATTTTTAAATGTTCCTACTTCACAAGCCAACAACGTAACTACCGGAAGGATCTACCAAAATGTTATTGAAAAAGAACGTAAAGGAGAATACTTGGGTAAAACCGTTCAGATTATTCCTCATATCACAGACGAAATTAAAGAACGTATTCAAATCCTTGGTAAAACAGGTAAATTTGACATAGTAATTACAGAAATTGGTGGAACTGTAGGTGATATTGAATCACTTCCATTTGTTGAGGCGGTGCGTCAAATGATGTGGGAATTTGAAAGTGATTGTTTGGTTATTCATTTGACCTTGATTCCTTATTTATCCGCTGCCGGGGAGTTGAAAACAAAACCAACACAGCACTCCGTTAAGCAATTGCTTGAATTGGGTGTTCAGCCGGATATTTTATGTTGCAGAACAGAGCATGAATTGGATTTGACGATCCGTAAGAAAATTGCGAAATTCTGTAATGTGAGCATGAATGCGGTTATTGAATCGCGTGATGCTGAGTCGATATACGATGTTCCTCTTTTAATGCAGGCAGAAGAATTGGATAAGGTGGCCCTGGAAAAACTGGGACTTCCTTCTAAAAACTCTCCTGAATTGTCTAAATGGAAGGAATTCTTACTTCGTTTGAAAAACCCGAAACAAGAAGTAAATATCGGATTGGTTGGTAAGTATGTGGAATTGAAAGATTCTTACAAATCCATTTCCGAAGCTTTTATTCACGGTGGCGTGGCAAATGAAGCTCGTGTGAATGTTAAATGGATCCACTCCGAATCACTGACAAAACAAAATATCGAAGCTGAATTGGCCGGATTAGACGGGATTCTCGTTGCTCCGGGATTCGGCTCAAGAGGAATCAGCGGAAAAATCGAAGCAGTTCGTTATGCGCGTGAAAACAAAGTTCCTTTCTTTGGGATTTGTTTGGGAATGCAGTGTGCTGTGATTGAATTTGCACGTCACGTCCTCAAATATGAAGATGCGCACACTACTGAAATTGCGGAAGATTCAAAATATCCGGTAATTTCCATGATGGCGGAGCAAAAAAGTATTTCAAACATGGGAGGGACCATGCGTTTGGGATCGTATAAATGTCAGTTGAAACCGGATACGCAGGTTGCTTCTGCTTACAACACGGAATCGATCGAAGAAAGACACCGTCATCGTTATGAATTCAATAACGAATATTTGGAAGCCTTTGAAAAAGCCGGAATGATAGCTACCGGTAAAAATCCGGAAACCGGCTTGGTTGAAGTAGTTGAGATCCCGGATCATCCTTGGTTCGTTGGTGCTCAATATCATCCTGAATATAAAAGTACCGTGGATAATCCACATCCTTTGTTTGTTGCTTTCGTGAAAGCAGCTATTGAAAATAAGAGATAAGCCCGGTGGGCTTATCGATGAAAGACAAACGGTAGTGCAGTCATGAGTACTACTTTTCGATAAAAGATTAAATGATAAATAATCCGCCACAGCGGTTGAAAATAAATTAAATACAACAAAATACGAATGGATAGGAATACAGTTATTGGTCTCACACTTATCGGCGCCTTATTGGTCGTGTTCACATACATGAGTCAGCCAAGTGACAAGGAAGTTAAAGCCACGAAGAAGGAGCAAAAAGAATTAGCTGAGCAGGCAAAAAAAGATGCTGATTCAACCGAAAAGGCAAACAAAAACAAACCGACGCTTGTTGCTAAGAAAGATAAGGACGGAAACCAGATCAAAGATGAAAAGGGACGTTTAGTTTATTTCAATGAAAAGACGAAACAAGATACTACGATTACTCCCCGCGTAAAAACTCCTTCTACAGTTATTGCAAAAGGAGAAATCGTTCGCCTGGAATCTGAAAAGCTGATCGTGGATTTCTCTACAAAAGGTGGAGTTGTTTCTGCTGTTCAGTTGAAAGAGTACGAATCGTATGTAGACTTTGCAAAGAAAGACGGTAAGATTACACCGCTTTATTTATTTAAAGACGGAGACCAAAAGAATCAATTGATCTTCAATATTGCAGGAAATAAATATGCAACCGGGAACAAAAAATTCGAGATCGTTTCCAAGTCGAAGCACAAGGTTGTTTTTAAACACGATGTGGCTGATGGCTCTATCATTTATACCTACAATTTAAAAGGTGGTTATGATTTGGGTTATACCATCGAATTGAAAGATCTGAGCGGTAAAGTAATTCCGAGTTCGGTGATGCTGGATTGGCAGATGGAAATGTTGCGTTCTGAAAGATTACTTTCCGAGCAACGTAAAGTTTCGACCATCTGTTTTGAATCTGCTGACGGGAAACTGGATTGGAATAATGAAGTTGCCGAAAGCTATAAAACTGCTGAAACAGATATGAAATGGGTAGCTTACAAACAAAGCTACTTCTCCTCTATTTTGGATGCTGACAACGGCTTCAAAGTAAAAGGGACAAAATTCTCGGCTACTAACTACAAAGAAGGGTCAGAACAATACTTTACACACATTCGCAAATACCGTTCGAAATTGAACTTGGGAATGCAGTCTGTGAAAGATGGTAAGGCAAGTTTTTCCTGGTATTTCGGACCGAATGATTATCATACCTTGGCTGCTTACGACAAAGATTATGATGATATCTTGAATCTTGGTTGGGGTCTTTTCCGCTGGATTAACTTATACGCAGTACAACCGGTATTTACCTTCTTCCTGAATTTAGGAGTGAATGCAGGATTGGCAATTTTATTACTTACAATCATCCTGAAATTGGTCTTGATGCCGGTTCAATGGAAAATGTTCGTTTCATCTGCTAAGATGAAAATCCTGAAACCGCAGATCGACGAGATTAATGCAAAATATCCAAGCAAAGAAGACGCGATGAAAAAGCAGATGGATATGATGGCGCTTTATCGTGCTTCAGGAGCCTCTCCCCTGGCCGGTTGTGTGCCGATGCTTTTCCAAATGCCGATCTTGCTGGCAGTTTTCCGCTTTTTCCCTGCAACATTTGACTTAAGACAACGTGGATTCCTTTGGGCGGAAGATTTATCTTCATTCGATTCAATCTGGGATTTCGGAACTTATATTCCGTTTTATGGTAACCATATTTCCCTGTTTACTTTATTGATGGCTGTTACAACTTTGGCTTATACGCATTTGAACTCATCAAACATGACTCAGCAGCAACAGCCGGGAATGCCAAATATGAAAATTATTATGTACATGTTCCCGATCCTGATGATCTTCTTCTTCAATAATTACTCTTCAGGTTTGAGTTACTATTACTTCATCTCCACATTGATGACAATCATCCTGATGTTTGTGATTAAGAAATTCTTCGTTGACGAAGAAAAATTGAAAGCTAAAATGGCTGCGGCCCAAACAAATTCTGCAAAGAAAGGTACAGCACCAAAAAAGAAATCAAGTTTCATGCAGCGTCTGGAAGATGCGCAAAAAGCTCAACAGGAACAAGCAAAAAATAGAAAAAAGAAATAAAAAAGTAGGGGCGGAAAATTTTTCGCCCCTACTTTTTTAAGGTCTTCTTCCACCTCCGTTTGAAGGTCTGTTGACTGGTCTGTTCTGTGGCACTTGTCGCACCGGTTGTTGTCTCTGTGGTTGCGGCTGAACTCTTTGTGGAGCTTTCTCAACCGGTCTTGGCTGTGGTTGAACCCGTTGCGGACTTCTTTCTACAGGTCTTTGCTGCGGAGCTGTAGTCGGATTCTTTTTGGCAGGTTCAACTGTCCGGGTTGTACCATTGTTGGATTTATTTGTTCCCCCATTGTTTACATTTCCCCGGTTATTTGAATTAATCGGTCGCGGAGCCGGCTGTTCACGTTTTACCTTCTTTGGTTCGGTATTCGTTGCCGGACGGGTTGTTTCAATTTTCTTTCCGTTAGTTCTGCCGCTGCTATTAATCGTTTCTGTTTTCCCTGGTTCTATTCTTCCCTTCGTTCCGTTTGCAGATTGATTATTAACAGATCTTGCTTTGTATGCTGCCTGCTGAGGAGCATATCGGCTTCTCACTGATGCACTGTTGGAACTGTTTTGCGCATAAATACGGTGTGCGTTCGGAACGTGGTAAACCGTTGTGTATTGACACCAACCATGATAATAGTATACACGCTGATAATACACATAGTAATAAACCGGTCTCCACGGCGACCACCAGGATGGATAGTAATCCCAATAGTAAGGAGAATACCACGGATCATAAAAAGGATCATAAATGTACTGAATACATGGCCAGTACCAAACATTTACAAAGAAAACAGCTGTGGGCGAATTGAGTGTAGCCGGACCGCGTGGTTTTTTAATTTCCCTCTCCTCGATCGGTTCCATTATTTTCTCTTCACCGTATAAAACGTCATTACCAATAATTTGCAGCTGCGCTTCAGCATCACCGCGTTTCTCAATAGCAATTGCCGCTACATCTTGGGTTTCTTTCTTGTTAACTGGGATTTGCAGTAAAATGGCATGGTTATTTCCGTCCTTTTTGTCTATTACACGAATGTAATCGATGACATTATTTCCATCCAGGTCTAAATTGTTGACTCCGTTTGATTCTGTATTCAGTTTCTTTTCGAAGTCTTGCAGGTTTTTGGATTGTTTAAAAAGATCTAGTGCCGCCTGCAGATCAAAATTGTCTCCGGGCATTCCGGTGCTGTCACTTTCCTGAGCGAATGTGTTGAATGATAACCCGGTTATCAAGATCAACCCCAAATAAACTAATCGTTTCATGACTTTGGTTTTCATTAAGTTACCAAAAACCATACGAGAATGTATTTTGTCGGAGCTAAAAAAAGTTAATACCGATATTTTATAAATGATTATCCGGAATGATCCTATTTCTTGCAGCAGAGGGTGAAGATTATTTTACAAATATTATTCAGTTCGTTAATCGTACTATTTTACGAGCTCACGCAGACGAATAAATTCCTGAATTTTATCATTTTCTATTAAAACAGCCAGATTATACTGGCTTAATTTCCATTCCTTGCCAACTTTGATCAAAACACCGCTTCCCCTGCAATCTTTCATCCAGGTTTCGATTCTTTCATCAAACCAGGCTGTCTTTCCGTCTTTGGAAATTTCAATGTGGCGCTCAATTTTCCGGAAGTCCCAACCTTTTCCCTGATCAAAGTAAGGTTTGCAAAAAGCTCCGAATTGTTCTTTATTCCATCGTTCCGTTGGATCAGTGCCCATGAAAATGAAATTATCAGCCATGATTTGGAAGTAATTCGTATAATTCGCTTCGGCTGCTGCTTTATGCCAACTTTCAATAAGCTGATCGATCTTTTCCGTTTCACTTGGTTTTGGAGTACTAAATCCTGAAGTGATCAGGAAGAATCCGATAAAAAGTACCGGAATGAGTTTCATTGTTTTCATAAGCAAAAAAATACCGTCTCAGCTAAGCCAAGACGGTATTAAATATAAGAATATTGAATTATTTTTTAACTTTTGCCTGGCACATTTTTACAGCAGCGGAGATATCAATTACGCCACCGGTTGTAGAAAGTGTTCCGAAGTCTACTGATGTTCCTGTTCCCGGAGCAGGAATCATTGTTCCTTTGTATTGTTTCGCGGAAGCAAGCATAATATCCTTAATTTCCTTCATTGTTAATGACGGGAAGTAAGATTTCAATAAAGCAGCAACACCTGAAACCATCGGCGCAGCCATGGATGTTCCTTGCTGAATTTTATAATCACTTTGCGGAACAGTACTGTAAATTTCAAATCCGGGAGCGAAAATATTTACCTGACGCGAACTGTAATTGGAAAAGTCAGCTGCAAGTTTCTTTTTATCTCTTGTCGATGCCCCCACACATAAATACATGTCAAGTGGTTTTGCTTGGAATGAATATTCATTGGTTGGGAAATTTGGATTTTCATCTAAGTTTACTCCATCGTTTCCTGCAGCATGAACCAATAGAACACCTTTAGATTCAGCATAAAGCATTGCATCGTAAACTTCTTTTTGGTGTTTTGAATAAGCTTTACCAAAAGACATGTTAATAACAGAAGCTCCATTGTCAACCGCATAGCGAATTGCTAAAGCAACATCTTTATCTTGCTCGTCTCCGTTAGGGACTGCACGAACCGACATCAGACGGATATTCTCAGCAACACCGTCACCTCCCAATTCATTGTGTCTCGCAGCACCGATAATTCCACCGACGTGTGTACCATGTGATGCTTCAGGTCCTTCTACGTCGCTGTTACCGTAACGTACATCATTGAAGTCATCCGGATTATCTCCAACGAATTGACGGTCGTTGTATTCCATATTCAATTGGTAGTTTGCACTAGCATTAAAATGGTCTACTGCTTCTTTAATATTTTCTTCAGTTAACTCACC
>CAMPIU010000122.1 GCA_946886545.1 uncultured Flavobacteriales bacterium
CATTGAGACCCCAACCAACTGAAGATCATTTTAATAATGTAATTTACTTAATAGTAACTATTTCACAAAACGAATAGTTCCGTTTCTTCCTGAGAAATCATTCAGGTGTAAAAAATAAATTCCCTTCTTCAGATGAGTGACATCAATGATATTATTGTTTTCAAGGGCCACTCCCCCCATCATTTTCCCATCTGAACTTGTTACTAAAAATGACTGAATTGATTCAACTCCCCGGATTGTAAGTTTATTATCAACCGGATTAGGATAAACTTCAAGTGATAGCCGGTTATAATCTTCCAGACCCAAAAAGAATTCAGGAAACTCACCGCATTCAACACCATTATGAACGACATAAAACAAATTCACCAAAAAACTTTGTTCTGTCGGATCTCCGGGACGTTGTTTTCCTCCATATGGTCCGCCGGCGTGCGAATAAACACGGTAATCAGAAATCAGTGGCTCAAGGTCACAAGAATCCATATTATCAGGGTGCATTCCAAAGTGATATACCTGCCCCGAATTATTGAAACACCATGGAGAAGGAGTAAGTGTGTCAACCGAATTGTAACATCCGGTGCTATCACTTTCCCAAAACCAAGTAGCATAATTGCCAAAAACATGATCCGAAGGAGTAGGTGAATACGGAGAGTTTAAGTTCGTGTGCGTAAATGCAAAGGTATCTACCGAATAACTGGGAGGAGTGATTCCACCGCTTCCGTTTGGTAGTGGAGGAAAATAAGTTTGTCTCTGCGCTGAATAGTTAACTACATCACCTGTAGGAGAAAGTTGTTTTGTAAGGATATGGATCATTTGATAACGATAAGTTATCATTCCCATACTTTGATGACTTGCACTATTATTCAAACCAAAATAATCACCGACTGTAAAGTCGTAGACTTCACTGCGCATGAGTTGCGAAAAACTTGATTGAGAAATTAAGAATAGAATGGAACTTAGTAACAGATTTTTCATGGTAACAGTTTGATTGATCGAATATATACTTTTCTTCTCAAATAAGAAAATCTGCTTCACCTATCAATTTATCCCGGATAATCGGTGAGAATCAGGGTTCATGTTGAAATCAATCAAATAATGTAATTTTGTCACATGAAACTTCTCCTCTTTTTCCTCTTATTGATTCCTGTACCGGTCGTATTCGGACAACTTTACAAAGATTCATCTCAAGCAGTTGAAGTCCGTGTCAAGGATTTATTGGGTCGGATGACTACAGAGGAAAAATTCTGGCAGGTATTCATGATTCCTTCGGACGGAGATACTACCGGGGGGAAATTAAAACACGGAATCTTCGGGCTGCAGGTAAGTGCCGGATCAAAAGGTGATGCGGGCGGGCAATTGCTCTCTTACAATACCAGGGAAGACGCAGTCATTCTCGCTCAAAAAATCAATGAGCTACAAAACTATTTCGTTACTAAAACCCGTTTGGGAATCCCCATGATTCCCTTTGATGAAGCATTGCACGGATTGGTAAGACATGGTGCAACGGCTTTTCCACAGGCAATCGGTTTAGCTGCAAGCTGGGATACTACTCTCATTCACCGGGTCGCCTCGCAAATCGCTTCCGAATGTAGGATCCGCGGAATCCGTCAGATACTTTCGCCTGTTGTAAACCTGGCAACAGATGTTCGTTGGGGAAGAACAGAGGAAACTTATGGAGAGGACTCTTTTTTAACCGGTGAAATTGGACTGGCTTTTATCCGCTCCTTCGAACAGCTCGGAATTATTACAACACCCAAACATTTTATTGCGAATGTTGGAGAAGGTGGCAGGGATAGTTATCCGATCAATTTAAGTGAATGGTACCTGGAGCAAAGTCATTTTATTCCGTTCAAAAAACTTATAAAGGAAGGTGGGGCTCGTTCCATCATGACTGCATACAATTCTTTAAACGGCACAGCTTGTTCGACAAACGATTGGCTGCTGAATCAAAAACTCAAAAAAGAATGGGGCTTTAAAGGCTTTGTGATTTCTGATGCAAATGCTGTTGGTGGTGAAGTTGTTCTGCATCAAACTGCCGCCGATTATGCAATGAGCGGGAAACATGCGCTCGAAGGTGGTTTGGATGTCATTTTTCAAACGGATTATAGCCATGCCACACTTTTCTATCCGGCTTTCGAATCGGGACAAGTTGATACAACCCGCTTGAACGATGCGGTTTCACGGGTATTGCGTGCAAAGTTTGAATTGGGCCTATTCGAAAAGCCATACGTTGCCATTCCTGTATCATTGGATTCACTTTCCTCTGAGGGAAAAAAACTGGCCCAACTGGCAGCAGAAAAATCCTTTGTCTTACTGAAAAACAAAAACGAGGTTTTGCCTCTTAATTCATCAGTTCGTAAAATCGCACTTTTCGGATCGGATGCAAATCATGTCAGATTGGGTGGATACAGCGGACCCGGGAATAAGCCGGTAAGTATCCTTGACGGATTAAAACTCGCAATCGGAGATTCCATTCAAATAAACTACCGGGAATTGGTAAGTTATTCCGACACATTGTATTTCCCCGTTGCCAACAATTACCTCGAAAACAATGGAAAAAACGGTTTGGCAGGAACTTACTTCGACAACGTGGATCTGATGGGCAAGCCTCTTGTAAGCAGAAATGATTCGCAGATAGATTTCAATTGGACGCTTTATGGTCCATCCAATGAATTAGACAATCATTTCTACTCCGCAAAATGGGAAGGAAGCCTGCTTGCACCGCAAACCGGAAAGATTGAGATCGGGTTGGAAGGAAATGACGGGTACCGACTTTATCTGAATAATGAGTTGCTTATCGACCGCTGGGAAAAAGTCAGCTATCATACGGATCTGGTTCCTTTCGACTTCAAAAAAGACACTCATTATCCCATCCGGATTGAATTCAAAGAACCGAAAGGAAACGGTAGAATTCGCCTGATCTGGAATTACGGATCAGACAATTCCTTTGATTCGGAACTTAAAAATGCTGTCAAAATTGCTAAAAAATCAGACTTGGCAGTAATCGTTGCCGGTATTCATGAAGGAGAATTCCAGGATCGTGCTTCTTTGCGTTTACCCGGAAATCAGGAACGTCTCATCCGGGAATTACATAAAACGGGGAAACCGGTGGTCGTTTTATTGGTTGGAGGAAGTGCAATAACAATGAATGAATGGATCGATGATGCCGATGCCATTGTGAGTATTTGGTATCCGGGAGAAGCCGGCGGTTCAGCAGTTGCGAATTTACTTACGGGAAAAATCAATCCTGCCGGAAGATTACCAATCACCTTCCCTGTTTCTGAAGCACAGCTTCCGCTTACTTACAACCATTTACCAACCGGAAGAAGTGATGATTATTACAATCTGAGCGGTGAACCTCTTTTCCCTTTCGGATTCGGATTGAATTATACACAATTTTCATACGCCGATTTGAAATTGGATAAACAACTGATCTCAAAAGATGAATCTGTGGATCTTTCTTTCACTTTGACAAACACAGGAAAAAGATCCGGTGAAGAAGTCGTTCAATTGTATCTGAAAAACAAATTGAGTTCACAAGCCCAAGCTGTTATTACATTAAAAGGTTTCCAGCGTGTTCAGTTAAATCCGGGAGAAAGCAAACAAGTAACTTTCACCTTAACTTCTGAACTTTTCACACATATATCTGATGATCTGAAAGAATGGGTCGAATCGGGGGATTATGAGTTACTCATTGGTTCTTCTTCTAAAGATCTGAAATTGAAAACAGTTTTAACTATTCGGTAGCCAGCTCAAATCTGAACACCCAAACCGGGTTCTTTTTATTTGCCTGAAGCAATTTTTTCGGTAAGGTCAATTCTACTTCCTGATCTTTAATTTTATACGGAATGACTTCTCCTGTCGGAACAAAAATCAACTTGGTTCCTTTTTGGGGAAGATTGATTGTCCAGCTTACTTTCCCCAGATCTAAATCTGATGGAATGAACAAATAAGCCGTTTTCTCGTCTTTGGATTGCGTGAAAAACACCTTCTCATCCTGGTAATGATCCATACTGCGTGTTCCGTAAATTGCTTCCCCATTCACATCCAGCCACTTCCCTACTTCCAATAACTTTTCTTCAACCTCCGGTGGAAAAGTTCCATCCGGTTTCGGACCTACTCCCAATAACAAATTCCCGCCCTTAGCAACCACTTCAACCAAAGTACGAATCACCCGATCAGAGGATTTCCAGTTGTTATTCGGAACATATCCCCAATCATTCCCCAACGGCATACAGGTTTCCCACGGATTCTCAATTCGCTTTTCCGGAATAGTGTGTTCAGGAGTTTGGTAATTTTCAAAAGGTCCCTGGACAGTTCTGTCTACAACTATCATTCCCGGTTGATTTGACCGCGCCATACCTGCAATTTTTTCAATATCCAATTCCTGGCTCCACTGCGGGATTGGGGCTCCCCACATCAAAACCTCATCATCGATTGTATTCATCGGTCTTACCCAACCACCATCCAGCCACAAAATATCTACAGCTCCGTAACCGGTCACAATTTCCTGGATTTGTCTGAATGTATAATCCTGAAACTGCTGCCAGCGCCAGGGATGTTTTCGTGTATCGTAATTGTTGTTCCGATTCGGCGTTGCATACAAAGGCCACCAGTAATTTTCATTGTGCCAATCAGGTTTGGAATAATACGCCCCGATCATAAATCCCTGATCCCGGTAAGCCGAAAAAATAGGCTTCAGCACATCGGCTTTTGGGTCAGAAGCAAATGGCCCTGCAGAAATTTTAAAGTCCGTTTGTTTGGTATCAAACATACAAAACCCATCGTGGTGTTTCGTTGTAAAAACCAGGTACCGCATTCCTGCCTTGCGTGAAATTTCAGCCCATCTTTCAGGATTGAAGCGCACGGGATTCAATGAATCTTTCAATCCGAAATACCAACGCTTGTAATCTTCGTAATTGGAAGTCGAATCACGTGTAATCCAGTCTTCAGAACAGATAGACCACGACTCTATAATTCCGGGTACTGCATACAATCCCCAATGAATGATAATCCCGAATTTCTGGTCCTGCCATTTCTCCAATTTTTGAAGAACCAATGGATCTGTCGGCTTTTGATAATCGTTCGAAATAGGATGAATTCCATCACCTTGCGCTAATGCACTCCAAGCTGTTAAACAAGCTATTCCGATAGTAAGGGCCATCTTTAAATTCATCATCTGTTTTTTGGTCCGCTCAAAAGTAAAAATAGAATTGGATTCACAACTACGAAGATCCTTAATACTGCATTAATGAAGCATTGTTACTCCAACTTTAAAGCAAGAATATAGCATGAATGAAGCATAGATAAAGCATAGATATAGTTACGTTTGTATATGTTTTTAACATCTAGGAAGTATATTTAACTACAGTTCTTACTAAATAGCTCTTCCTGATGACTAATATTTAAACTTTTAAGGAAATTACACCTCAGATATTCTAGTTTAAAAGCTTCAATGTTCTAACTTTGTAAACATGAATTATTTGGACGGATTAAACGAAAGTCAACGCATTGCAGTAGAGAACTTTGAAGGACCCACAATGGTGATAGCCGGAGCAGGATCAGGAAAAACAAGGGTACTTACTATGCGGATTGCTTTCATGATTGATCACGGGATTGATCCGTTCAATATTTTAGCGCTTACTTTCACCAATAAAGCTGCGAAAGAGATGACTGAACGGATCGGTTCAATTATCGGATCCAGCGAGGCGAAAAACATTACAATGGGTACCTTTCACTCTGTTTTTGCACGCATTCTCAGAATCAATGCAGACCGCCTGGGTTATCCGCAAAACTTCACCATCTACGACACACAGGATACGAAAAGCTTGTTGAAGGATATTATCAAGGAACTGAACCTCGATGATAAAATCTACAAGCCAAGTATGGTTTACGGGCGCATATCGGCGGCAAAAAACAATTTGCTCTCAGCAGATGATTATGCTCAGAATCCGGAGATCATGGACGAAGACAAGATCAGTCAGCGACCGGAGCTTGCTCGGATCTATAAAGCATATGCCGTCAGATGTTTTAAAGCCGGTGCAATGGACTTTGATGATTTATTGTACCAAACAAATATACTCCTGCGTGATTTCCCGGATGTGCTTTCTTATTACCAGCACAAATTCAAATACATTTTGGTGGATGAGTACCAGGATACCAATTATGCCCAATATTTGATCGTTAAGAAATTGGCAGCTGTTTATGAAAACATTTGTGTCGTTGGAGATGATGCTCAAAGTATCTACTCATTCCGGGGTGCAAATATTCAGAACATCCTGAACTTCAGAAATGACTATCCGGACTACAACTTATATAAACTGGAACAAAATTACCGGAGTACACAAAACATTGTTGATGCTGCTAACAGCGTTATTTCGAAGAACAAAGACCAGATCAAAAAAAGCGTATGGACCAATAATGACAAAGGAAACCTGATTCGTGTAATTCGCGCAATGACGGATAACGAAGAGGGTAAGATTATTGCGAATAAGATCTTTGATGTCAAGCATCAGGAAACCGGTGACTGGACAGACTTCGCGATTCTTTATCGGACCAACCGTCAATCCCGTGCCTTTGAGGAAGCCTTAAGAAAGATGAATATCCCATATAAAATCTATGGAGGCCTTTCATTTTACCAGCGTAAAGAGATCAAAGATATCTTAGCATACTTCCGCTTAACTGCCAATCAGAAAGATGAAGAGGCCCTTAAACGTGTTATTAATTATCCGAAACGGGGAATCGGAAAGACCTCATGGGAGAATATAATCATTGCGGCAAATCATCATGATGTGGCTATTTGGGATGTTATTTCAGAATTCGGTAAATACCCGGTTTCCATTCCGACAGCTACAAAACAGAAGATTTCTGAATTTGTGATCATGATCCAAAGTTTCACTGCTCAGTTGAATTCTCAAAACGCTTATCAGTTAGCACAAACAATTGCAAAGAGTTCCGGAATTCTGAAAGAATTGTACTCTGAGAAAGACAAAGGACCTGAAGAAGTTGAACGTTATCAAAACATCGAAGAATTACTGGCTGCAATCAAAGAATTTACGGTTCAAAGAGGAGAAGAAGATCCGGCCACTTTAGCGGATTTCATGATTGATGTTGCACTTCTCACAGATGCCGACAATGAAAAAGAAGAGGATAAAAACAAGATAAGTTTGATGACCATCCACTCCAGTAAAGGTTTGGAGTTTAAGCATGTTTACCTGGTTGGTTTAGAAGAGAACCTATTCCCCTCTCAGCTTTCCATTAATTCGAGAACTGAACTGGAAGAAGAACGACGCTTATTTTATGTAGCTGTGACGAGAGCAGAGAAGAACTGCACGATCTCTTATGCAGCATCCCGTTTTCAATGGGGGAACCTAATCTCATCCGAACCCAGCAGATTCATTTCAGAAATCGACCCTGATTATTTAAGTTTTGAAACCGCTTATGGTGCTCCGCAGGGTGGAGGACGTTCCTTAAACTCAGGAAGAGGTGGATTTGACAGACCTTTTACAGGTGGGCTAAACAGAATGCCCGGATCAACAAGCAGTCAAACCACGGCTCCTCGAGGATTAAAAAGCATGTCCGAATTAAATTCGAAATCCGGCACCGGAGACACCAATATTGATATCAAAGTTGGTTACAATGTAGAACACGAAAGATTCGGAAAAGGAAAGGTCACCAAATTAGAAGGAAGCGGAGTGGATCGGAAAGCAACCATTTTCTTTCCGCATGCAGGAGCTAAAACTTTGCTATTGAAATTTGCTAAATTGACAATCCTGGATATTGAATAAAAAAAGGTGTTTGTTAACCAAACACCTTTCAATCTATACTTTTATTGAACGTTTACCAATAAAACATTCCCGTAATTATTCGGTCACCATAAGGCTGCCCCTTCAATTTTTCGGTTAAATCAGCTATCAGCTCTGCTTGCGTGTATTGTTTCCCCTTTTTCTTTGGTTGTGCAATTTGTTCTGCAGTTGGCGCAACAACATCTACTTTTTTGGCAAAATACACAATACTTCCGTCTTCAGTCGCCAATCCAAGAACTGCACCGGGCAAACCCTGGATATTTTCCGGCCCTACCGTTGCGATAATATCCGTTGTGTACC
>CAMPIU010000123.1 GCA_946886545.1 uncultured Flavobacteriales bacterium
GATTTAAAAGTAATCAAATGTGTAGTTTTGAATCCGGAACGAATTTAAGAATTCCTTCCTGTTCGGAAATGATATGCAGCCGTAAATTTTAAAGATACGAGACATGAACGAACAACAACGAAGCATCGTGCACATGGATTTAGACACCTTTTTTGTCTCCTGTGAACGTTTGGAAGACAGCCGCCTGAATGGCCTGCCAATCTTAATTGGCGGAGCATCCGACCGTGGAGTAGTCGCCAGTTGTAGTTATGAAGCACGCAGGTTTGGGATCCATTCCGCAATGCCGATGAAAATGGCTAGGGAACGCTGTCCGGAGGCAATTGTAATTAGTGGAAATTCGGCCAACTATACCAAGTATTCCCGGATGGTGACGGATATTATCCAGGAAGCAGTTCCGGTGGTGGAGAAATCATCCATTGATGAGTTTTACATGGACCTTTCTGGAATGGACCGCTTTTTCGGGTGCTACAAGTATGCAGGTGAATTGCGCCAGAAGATCATGAAGGAAACAGGACTTCCGATTTCATTTGGAATGTCGGTCAATAAAACGGTTTCGAAGATCGCAACCGGAGAAGCGAAGCCCAATAATCAGATCAATATCATCGATGGGGCAGAAAAATTGTTTTTGAATCCGCTGTCGGTACAGAAAATCCCGATGGTGGGGTTGAAAACCTATCAGCTCCTTTGCAATTTGGGGGTGAAACGCATTGGGACTATTCAGCAAATGCCCGTAGAAATGCTGGAAAGTGTACTCGGACAAAACGGAATTGCAATTTGGAAAAAAGCACAGGGAATTGATAACAGTCCGGTGATCCGGTACAGCGAACGAAAATCAATTTCCAGTGAACGCACATTTGAGAAAGATACGATTGATATCGTCCGATTGCGTTCTATTGTTTTTGCTCTGGCTGAGAACCTGGTGTTCCAGTTGCGCAAAGAGAAAAAAGTGTGTGCCTGTGTGACGGTGAAAATCCGCTATTCCGATTTTCAAACCAAAACCTTGCAGCAGCGCATCCCTTATTCTGCAGCAGATCATGAGATTATCCCGATTGTGATGAACCTGTTTGAAAAATTGCATAATCGCCGGTTGTTGGTGCGCTTGGTGGGAGTACGGATGAGTGAGTTGGTTCATGGGAATTACCAGATGCGCCTGTTTGATGAAGGTTCCAGGTTAGCCACATTGTATCATTCAATGGATGATATCCGGGAGCGGTTCGGAGAACGGGCGATTCAAAGAGCTGTAGGAATGCGTGTGAAAAGTATCGGGCATTTCAATCCTTTCAGAGGTGAAACTCCAACGATAGTTGCAAACCGGATTGTCTAACATTTTTGCCGAAAGAAGGGAAATGGGAACGGAATTATCGAATATCCGAAGCAAAGAGGGTTTTCATCTATAGGGAGAAGCATAAAAATACTAACCAAAACCTACACCACAGGAGTCATTTCCTCTCTGTTCACCGCTAGACGGAAGGAACGGAGGGGGGATGATTCACCAAGTAAAAGTTTAAAAGATAAAAATGAATAAGTAAAAACCTGCCACCTGTAAATCACACCTTTTGTTGCCCTCTGTTCACTAATAACTGGCCAACCACCACCAACCGAAGCCTAACCGCGAAAGAACAGAGGGAAACGATTGGAATCAGATTCCTGGATGTCACGCTGCTGCCGGATCAAAAGAGAAGGTATAAGTACCGTGACACCGGGAATTTGATTGTTTATTGAAGTTTTGAAATGGTAACCGGGAGGATATTCCTTAGGCAAAGTATGGATATAGCATAAATAAAGCATAGATATAGCATGAAATGTTAAATTATGACATAACAATTCTCGCCGAAACGGATTCTAATCTATTGCCTATTCACTAATCACGATTACCTGTTGTTTAATTAATTTAGAGATGCTAAACATTCATTCATGCTACAGCTTAAAATACGGAATGGTCAATCCGGAAGAACTGGTTCAATGGGGCGCGGATTCAGGATATGAACGCATTGCATTGACGGATATCAACAATACTTCCGCAGTCTTGAATTTTGTTCGTTACAGCAGAGAAAACGGACGGGTTCCGGTTGTGGGGGTCGATTTTCGGAACGGAATTTCCTGTTGCTATGTGGTGCTGGCTAAAAACAACGAAGGTTTTCTCGAGATAAATCATTTTTTGAGTAAACATGCGCATGAAGAAAAACTGTTTCCATCCAAAGCTCCGAAATTTGAAAATTGTCTGGTAATTTATCCTTGGGGAAAGGAACCGGCAGACCTGGAAGTGTATGAGTTTATCGGTGTAGCTGCCTGGCAATTAAATCGCTTTCGGATGAATCCATCCAACCATTCCGGTAAATACCTGGCGCTTCCGGTTACGACTTTTCGTTCCAAACGCGATTTTAATACCCATCGCCTGCTTCGCGCGATTGATCAAAATGTACTGCTTTCAAAACTGGCTCCGGAAGATCAGAGCAGGGAAGATGCTGTGTTTTTGAAAAGAGCGGATTTATTGAATAATTATGGAGAGTTTGAAGATTTGGTCTTTCGTTCGGAGGAAATACTGAGGCAGTGTTCCATTGAATTTGACTTTGCTCCTCAGGCAGTGTCTCAGAACCTGGCACTTTACACAGATTCCCGGGAAAATGATTTGGAACTGATCCGATCGCTTTGTGAAAAAGGATTGAAACACCGGTATGATATCAGTACGCCTGAAATCCGGGAGCGAATTGAAAAGGAGATCAAAGTCATTGATGAGAAAAACTATGTGACCTATTTTTTGATTGCCTGGGATATTATTTCCTACGCAAAATCAAAAGGATATTATTACGTTGGAAGAGGAAGTGGCGCAAATAGTTTGGTTGCTTATTTGCTGGGAATCACGGATGTTGATCCGCTGGAACTGGATTTGTATTTTGAGCGTTTTATCAATCTGTACCGGCAAAATCCACCCGATTTTGATATTGATTTTTCCTGGCGAGACAGGGACGATGTGATCCAATACATATTCGACCGCTTTGAAAATACAGCTTTGATCTGCACCTACAATACGTTTCAATACAAAGCTACGCTACGTGAATTGGGAAAAGTCTTCGGTTTGCCGAAAATAGATATTGATGTGCTTTCAGGAGATAAAAATGATTCGCGGAAGAATGATCCTATCCAGGAGTTGGTTTTGAAGTATAGCAAGCTGATCGCCGGACTTCCGTCTCATTTGAGCGTGCATGCAGGAGGAATGATCATCAGCGAGAAACCGATTAATTATTTTACGGCCACATTTTTAACTTCAAAAGGATATAAAACCACTCAGTTTTCCATGATCGAAGCGGAAGATGTGGGTCTGTATAAGTTCGATATCCTTTCACAAAGAGGATTGGGAAAGATCCGGGATACACTCGATATTATTGCGTACAATCAGCCGGCTTGTCCCCCTCATGATATTCACGATGTGAGGAGGTTTATTACAGATGACAACATCAATAAACTACTGCGTGAGGCAACGGCGATCGGTTGTTTTTACGTTGAATCTCCCGGTATGCGCATGCTAATGATCAAATTGCGGACGAATACTTACCTGGAGTTGGTTGCCGCAAGTTCAATTATCAGACCTGGTGTGGCTTCTTCCGGGATGATGAGGGAATACATTCTTCGTCATCGTGATCCTGAACGGATCAAACAGGCTCATCCTGTTTTATTGGATATTATGCCGGATACATACGGAGTGATGGTTTACCAGGAAGATGTGATTAAGGTAGCTAATCAATTCGGAGGATTGGATCTGGCAGAATCGGATGTGTTGAGACGCGGAATGTCCGGGAAGTTCAGGTCCCGCGACGAATTCTTACTTGTTCAGGCCAAATTCTTTGAAAATTCGCGGCAAAGAGGGCATTCGGAAAAAGATATCCGGGAAATTTGGCGGCAAATTGAAAGTTTTGCGGGCTATGCTTTTTCCAAAGGGCATTCCGCATCCTATGCTGTGGAGAGTTATCAGTGCCTGTATTTGAAGGCTTATTATCCTTTGGAATATATGGTTGCAACGATCAATAACTTTGGAGGTTTCTACCGAACGGAAGTTTATGTACTGGAGGCAAAAAAATTAGGAGCCCGTATCGAAGCTCCGTGTATTAATAAGAGTAGGGGAGAAACGATTATCCGGGGGAAGGTTATTTACCTGGGATTTCAGCATATTGCCGGAATTGAACTGAAGCAGCTTCAGCGACTGATCCGGGAGCGCGACCTGGGTGGCGAATTCGCCGGATTTAATGACCTCTTGCACCGGATTTCTCTTCCTTTGGAACAATTATTATTGCTGATCCGTGTCGGAGCACTTCGCTCATTCGGAATTCCAAAGAAAGAACTCATGTGGAATGCACATTTAAACTTCCATAAAGTACTGGTGAGATCGGAAACTCAACCTCAATTGTTTTTGCAGGAACGCCGGGAATTTACCTTTCCGGAATTGTGTGAGACTGATTTTGAGGAGGTTTTTGAACACATGGAATTACTGGAGTTTCCCTTGTGTAATCCCTTCGATATTTTAGAAGAAAAACCGGATAATTATGTACTTGCAAAAAACATGTTGAATCATATAAATCAAAAAATCTGCACTTATGGTTATTTCATTGCACTGAAAAAAATTGTGAGTGCTAAAAATCAGATCGTGCACTTCGGGACGTTTTTTGATAGTGAAGGAGAGCAATTGGATACTGTTCATTTTCAGGATGCTGCGTTGAAATATCCGTTCAGGGGGAAAGGGATTTATGCAATCTATGGAAAGGTTGCAGAAGAGTTTGGTCATTTTACAATTGAAGTTGAACAGATGGAAAAAATCCCCTATCGAAAAGATGTGAGATATACTGATTAGTTGATCTGAAGCTACAAACAAAAAAGTAATACAAATAGTTTTTGACAAGCCAAATAATTAAAAAAGTTGTATTTTCGCAGACAAGAAACTACGCTACTCATCTAATCAAAAAATCAAATGAAATTGTTTGAATTTTTCAAGTATAAAAAAGCTCCGGTTAAAGATGAAGAGCCTGAAATAGAACTGGATTCAGGTGATGATATCTTTAATAAGATCCAACAAGAGTTTATCAGCATGGCAACGGGTAATGCGGAAAGAATTGTTCGTGCCTTTAATTCAAAATACGACGGAGCTTTCGATTATTCGATCCGAAGTTTGAACGTTCTGGATAGTTTAATTGAAGACTTTTCTGATTTTGCAGATCTTTCAGACGAAGAAATAATTGATGATTTCTGCGCGCAGGCAGGGTCTTATATTCTGGAAGTTGCCAGAAGAAATTTTGGAGGAGTATACTTTTGGAAGGATGATTTGAGACAACCCATGTTGAAAACAGGACTTCCGGATTTTGAAATATCCATTTTGACCTTTGAAAAAGTAAAAAATCGCATCGTTAATGGTGATGAGGATAATATTCCTTACTTTTTCAAAGGATTTTCAGAGCGTGTTCGCAAAGCTGAAAAGGGAGATATGGTGGTCTTTATTTAATCCCAAACTAGCATCACACTCCTAATCCACTTTTTTCTTCTTTCCGAAAAACTTCTTTTTGCGGTTTTTATTATTTCCCCCGGAAGAATTATTAGAATTACCTGAAGTTTTCCATTCGGGAACAGGTCCCAATTCCTCAGGAAGGGCCACTCGCTGGATCTCCATTTCAATTAAGCGTTCGATCCGTGATAGTTTAGGCATATCTTTTTGATTAATTAAAGTATATGCTTCTCCTTTTGTATTTGCACGAGCCGTTCGACCAATCCGGTGAACATAATCTTCGGCATCTCTCGGTGCATCGTAATTGATCACCAGGTTGATTTCTTTGATATCAATTCCACGACTCATCACATCGGTAGCAACCAGGATTCTTGTTCGTTTGGAGCGAAACCCTCTCAATACTTCTTCTCGTTCCTCTTGTTCAAGGTTAGAAGAAACACCTTGTGTGTTTTTGTATCCGGCTTTCCGAAGCGCATAAACAATTTCATGTACCTTGCTTTTCGCTGAAGTAAAGATGATAATGCTATCGTAGTTTGTACGTTCTTTTAATATGAAATCAAGCACAGCGTTCTTTTGTTCATCAAAACAAAGAATCACATTTTGAGTAACTCCCGCAGCAGGTTTCGAAATCGAAAGTGCAATTTCCTTCGGATGAATCAGAATTTTTGAGGCCAGGTTCTTAATTTTCGATGGCATCGTAGCACTGAAAAGTAAGGTTTGTCTCTTTTTTGGAAGATGGGAAATGATACGCTCAATATCATCCGAAAATCCCATGTCCAGCATCTTGTCGGCTTCGTCTAAGATCAGGTGTTCCAATTGAGAAAAATCTACATAACCTTGCATAATATGGGACAGTAACTTTCCCGGAGTGGCAACAATGATATCCGTTCCTTCTACCAAAGCATTTTTTTGTTCTTCCCAGCGTGTACCGTCTCCACCACCATAAATCGCAACCGAACCTACGGAAACAAAATAGGATAAACCCTGAATTTCCTGTTCTATTTGGATCGCAAGTTCTCTGGTGGGAACGAGTATTAATGTATTTATCGAAGCATCTTCTTTTCCGGTCAGTTTATGTAAGATCGGAAGAATAAAGGCAGCTGTTTTGCCTGTTCCCGTTTGTGCGCAAGCTAAAAGATCACTGTTGGCAAGGATCTCGGGAATGGAAAACTGTTGGATAGGAGTTGCATTTTCGAAGCCCATGTGATGGATGGCTTCAAGGACCAAATCATTTAATCCTAATTCATTGAATTTCATAAGAGCAAAGTTAATTAATCTTTTTAAGGAGATACCTTTTTTGACGATTAGATGGATTCTTAATAAATTGTTAAAAACCAAAAAAATAATAACCTATAAGCAACTAAATAGTTACTATATCCGTTTAGTATTCATAGATTTGCGTTATGAAGAAAAAAGTTTTAGGTGCTGTATTTGCTGTTCTAGCCTGGCATACAGCAGAATCGCAATGTGGTCAGTATCCGGTATTGGATATTGGAAACGATACCATGCTTTGCCCGGGTGCTTCAGTTACCTATGCGGTTCCGGCAGGATATGATTCTTATAATTGGAATATCGGAGCAGGAAATCAACCCAGTGTTACAATTACCTCCCCTACTACATTAATATTGAATGTGGTGAATAACACACCGAATTTAGTAGTAAACGGTGACTTTGAAGCTGGAGACACCGGTTTTACGACAGGTTATGCTTATGGAACTTCTCCGGCAATTGGAGGGATTTTATGGGACCCCTCGACTTATGCGATTACAACGAACCCGAACAGCGTTCACAGTAACTTTGCAAATTGCAGTGATGTAGGAACTACCTTGCCTGGAAATATGATGGTTGTAAATGGTTCAAATGTTCCGAATACAACAGTTTGGTCTCAAACCATCACGGTTGATCCTAATACGAATTACTCATTTTCTGCTTGGGCAACCAGTATGGAAAATATCAGCTCTTCAAATGTTTCTATTTTGCAGTTTTTTATTAATGGAGTTCAGATAGGACCGGTATTTAGCCCAACTTTGACCTCATGTAATTGGCAGCAGTTTACTCAGGTATGGAATTCATTGGCAAATACTTCGGCTACAATTAGTATCATTGCCCAGGTTTCCAGTGGAAATAACGACTTTGCGATTGACAATATTACTTTCAATACCATTTGTCCGCAAACAGATACGATTGTGATTTCGTATGATCCGTCTCAAATCAGTGCAGGACCGAATTTGACTTTTTGTGAAAATGAGTCGGAAACAATCCTGGCAACTGCTAACTTTGTAAATCCGAATTTTACATGGGTTTCAGGACAAACAGGTGCTACGCTTACTCCAACTTCTTCAGGAACATATATTGTACAAGCTGTTTCACCAAACGGTTGTAACTTATCGGATACTGTCTTGGTAAATATCAAAGCAATGCCCTGGGATTTTGATACCGTAGCTGCGGTTCCTTCGGATTGCGGAATAAATAACGGAGCAGTTTATGTATTAATGACCGGAAACTTTATTGGCCAACCACTTTATACCTGGAATGGTCCCGGAGCAAATAACCCGAATC
>CAMPIU010000124.1 GCA_946886545.1 uncultured Flavobacteriales bacterium
GGTAAAGACTTGCCTTCTTCATCAATACGCACAAAGGTCATGTTTGTATGAGTCACCAAATCCTGATTTCCTGTATAGACATTATGCTTACGGATTTCCATATACAGTTCAATAGAAGAATTTCCAAAACGCACCACTTTCCCGTATACCTTTAAAATAGCTCCGGATTTGACCGCTTTTTTGAAAACAAGCTCATCCACTTTAATCGTTACCATGTTGGGAGAATCACAAATCTGGGAGGCAAAAGAGCCTGCGGCATCATCAATCAATGACATCAATTTTCCACCAAACATATTGTTATGAATGCCTATGTCGAAGTCTTTACAGATATATGTGGTGATCAATTCCATTTCCATTGTGTTCAAAAAGTGTTGCAACGCTTATACATAAGCTCTGGCGAGGGCACAAAAATAACGAGACTTCCGCTATAAATGGAAAAAATGGATGAAATGTTTTATTCGCTTTAACAAAGCTTAGGAGGATAAGTTGTATTATTGCGATGTGAAAAATTCCTTGCTCACTATTGCTTTAATGATCCTGTTTGTTCCGGTTTGGGGACAAACAAATCCCATTGATTCGGTTTACAAGCTTGGGAAAGCTGAAAAAAACATCAAAAAGAAACTTCTTCTGCTTAACGAAGCCATTGCTCACGGTTGGTATTACGGCGACTATGACAAGGCGATCCGTTATGGGAAGGAATCACTGAAATTGGCCCAAAAGTACAAGAATGATTCGATTGCCAGCTTAATGGATAATAACATGGGAATCGCATACGATTATAAGGGCGATTATTCACAGGCACTCGAACATTTCTTTAAAGCTTTGCGTGTGGCAGAGCGGATCAAAGACCGGAATAACGAAGCATACATTCTTAGTAATATCGGATTGATCTACAACAATCAGGAACAATATGATAAGGCTCTGCAATACCATGAAAAATCGCTGAAAATACGACGTGAGCTTAAATTCAAAAGGGGAACTTCCGCATCGATCAATAACATAGCTATTGTTTTCATGAACCAGGAAAAATATGAAAAAGCTATTGAGTATTATTATGAATCCTTAGCCATTGATATTGAGTTAAAAGACAGCCTAGGACTTGCTGATGATTACAATAACCTGGGCGTCTGTTACCAGCATAAGAAAGAGTTTGAAAAATCTGCATTTTACCAGCTCAAATCACTGGAAATCCGTGAAAAAATGGGACAAAGCCTGGGAGTTGCGACTTCCAAATTGAACCTGGGAGTTTTGGCAGTAAAACGCGGAAAACTTGCAGAAGCGGAAAAATATCTGAACGAATCCAAGGTCCTTGCACAAAAACTGGGCGCAAAAGAGACTTTGAAATCTGTTTATGAAAGTCTTTCCGAACTCGCTGAAAGAAGAGGTGATTTCGAAGCGGCTTATGAGTACCTGCATCAATTCAACGACATTGAAAAAGAATTGGCCGACGAGAACAATATTCGTAAGCAGACACAGGAAGAAATGAATTACCAGTTTGATAAAGAGCGTGAAACACAACGTTTGAATCAGCTGAAAAAAGAACTGGAAAACAAAAAGAAACAGGAACAGGCACTGATCATCAATTGGGCAATTGCTATTGTAGGAATTTTGATTCTGGGTTTTTCGTTTATTCTATACCGTCGCTGGAACGAGGTGAAGAAGCAGAAGGTTATTATTGAAGAGAAAAACCGGCAGGTTGAAGAGAAAAATCACGAGATTCTGGATTCCATTAATTATGCAAAACGCATCCAGACTGCAATACTTCCTTCCTCTCAATTGCGGGCTAAAGTACTTCCTGACCATTTCGTTTTATACGAACCAAAAGACATTGTTGCAGGAGATTTTTACTGGCTGGAAGAAACCAAAGATTCGATCATTTTTGCTGTTGCGGATTGCACCGGACATGGTGTTCCCGGAGCTATGATGAGTGTTGTTTGTCACAATGCTTTAAATCGCTCCGTGAAAGAATTCGGTTTAAGAAATCCCGGGGAAATCCTGGACAAAACGAGAGAAATCATTGTGGATGAGCTTTCCAAAAACCAACAGGATGTTTCCGATGGAATGGATATTTCCTTGTGCACCTGGAATAAAAGCAACCACGAAATAACTTGGGCCGGTGCCAACAATCCGCTTTGGATCTGGAAAAAAGAAAGCAAAGATATTGTCGAGATCAAACCGAACAAACAACCCATTGGAAAACACTTTGACATGCAGCCTTTCACCAGTCATTTGGTAGAAGTGGAAAAGGGCGACCGCATCTATTTGATCACCGATGGCTATGCCGATCAATTCGGCGGACCGGAATCGAAGAAATTCAAGACCAAAAACCTGAAAAATCTTCTGATTCAAATTTCGAATGAAAAGATCCATCAGCAAATTGATATTCTAAAGTCAACCTTCTTCCAATGGAAGGGCGAACTGGAACAGATCGATGATGTTTGTATTATGGGAATTGAGATCAACTAATTACGAATGCCGAATTGTTTGAATAGTCGCTTAAAGCGATGATTCGGGCATCTCAGTCAATATCCGGAAGAAGATTGGAGAAATTCTGTTATTTTTCAGATTATGAAATTTATGCTTACTCTTCTTTTATTGTTGCAATTCTTCACTTTAAGTGCACAGAAGTTGGTAAGCTATAAGGTACTTCCTTGTAATGAAACTATTGGTTTGAATTTTTACAAGAATCGTCTCATTACCAAATTTCAAAATTACGACACACTATACCTTCAAATAAGTTTTGTGGATAATTGTGGTATCCAATACAAAGGAAATATCGGAAACAAAAAGGACAGTATTATCTTAAATTTTGAAAATATTTCAAAAGCCTATGTGGCATGTAATTGCCTTTTTTTCATGGACATTCTTATTTCAGAAGTAGCTGATACATCCAGCTGCATTTATATCAACAATGAAGAATATTTATTTTCGGAAAAATATGTAGAGCTACCTCCAGAAACGATTCGCAAAAAAGAAATCAAAAACAGGATCAATCAAGATGGATTAAAAGTTGGTTTATGGAAAACCACATCAAAAACAGGATCTTATGTTATTTCATTTTATGAAAATGGGATCGCTTATTGGAAGAAATTCTACAACAACAATGGAAATTTAACAGGTGTTCAAGTGCGTTTTCAATTTGAAGAAGAAGCAACATACTATTCTATTGATTCTGAAGAGTATAAAAAAATGATTAGAGAGAATGATTAATCCGAAACATTCTTTCTCAAAAACCGTTTCTTAACAAACCCCGGAACCAAAGGCTCCACCAACTGCCCCAAATAATTCCTTGAAAATTCTTCCTTGATCCCAAATTGTTCCGGTTCATGGTCCGGGCAGACATAGGTTCCGAACAAAACATCCATTAAGGGTGAGATATTCGCATAATTTCCACGGTCGCGTTCCAGATCGTGATGCCAATGATGCAATGCCGGTGAGCCTATAATCTTTTGCAAAAAACCGATATTCAATCGCACATTACTATGAATATAAATTGCCCAAATCCCCCTGAATACAGCAATCATGGTAATCGCTTCCAAGTCGAAGCCCAATAAGAAAGCCGGGAGATTAATGATTCCGACAGTATAAATCGAATCGATCGGATGTTCCCTGTGTGCTGCCAACCAATCCATCGTTTCTGCCGTGTGATGCACTTTATGAAAACTCCATAGGAAATCCACCTTGTGTTGAAATCGATGTCCCCAGTAAATCAACAGATCGCTTAAAACGAGAACTTCCAAGCCTTGCAGCCAAATAGGCTGATGATGAACGAACAAGAGGTAAGAAAAGGAAAGTTGCCCTTGAATGAACTCGTTCAGATAGTAGAGGATCCAAATCACAAGGCTATTCCAAACCAAATATTGCCCGAAGAAATAACACAAATCCAAAAACCATTGTTTTCTAAAAAAAGCCTGTTTTTTGGCTGGAAATACGCGCTCCATAGGCACAAAGACCAATACCAAAAATAGAAAGCTAACTCCAGTTCCTAAAACCAATTCCAGCAACCACATATCACCTCTTTTTTAATTGATGTTTCAATTGGGTTTTAAGAAATGAGGAAACCAGATCTGTTTGTGGTTCCTTAAATCTGACAAGCATCGATTTTGAACTGCTGATAAAATGCTCGTTTCTAGAAGATAGGATATATATTGTATCAAAATTTTCCGGCTCAAATCCACCGGACAACTTTAGTTTTTGAAACGTACTTAATCCATATTGTTTCTTAGAGACCGATTTCAATTCACTCCCCGCTCCTCCATTCGGATCTGAAAAATATTCCACCTCATTTTCGTTGGAAAACAGATATCCTCCTTTGTGAAGTATAAAGCCGGAAATCATTGCAACAAACAAGGTCAAGGTCAAAATTTTGATTGGTGTTTTTGTTTTCATCCTGAAATTTAACGATATCTTGGTGATTCTATTGTAAGCCTGAAAGTTAAAAACGTTCAATTTGAATTTAAACTAATGAAAATCCTAGAAACTCCCCGTCTCTACCTCCGCGAAATGACATCGGAAGATGCTGAATCGGCTTATTTATTGAACCTGGATCCGGAAGTTATTCAATATACCGGTGACGATCCTTTTGAGAGCATTGAAGAAGCACGGGAGTTTTTGGAGAAATATGAATCTTATAAAAAATACGGATTTGGTCGTTGGGCTGTTATTCTTAAAGAAACCGACGAATATTTGGGTTGGTGCGGATTGAAATACACTCCTGAATTGGATGAATTTGACATTGGTTACCGCTTAATGAAAAAATTCTGGGGTAAAGGATACGCAACGGAAGCTGCCGAAGTGTGTTTAAAACTTGGATTCGAACAATTCAACATGAAAACAATTGTAGGAAGAGTTATGCCGGCCAATTCGGCTTCTTTACGTGTACTTGAGAAAATTGGTTTAACTTACCTTGAAAACCGGGTTACGGATGGAACCGAAGAAGTGATTTATGTCAAACACAAGTTAGAATTATGACCGATCAAAAAGTAGACAAGTTCATTTCAAAACTGGAAGCAAACGAACAGGAATTTGTAAGCTATCTGAGAAATTTAGTTCTGAAAATTGAGACGGAAATTCACGAACAGATCAAATGGAATTCACCCAGTTTCTTTTACTCCGGTGAAATGAAGGCTTTTGATCCGAAAGAATACAAACGCGACTTGCTGGTATTGAATTTACACCGTGGAAAATTCCTCCTGGTCTTCCCTACCGGAGCAAAAATTGAAGATTCCATTTTGAAAGGAAAAAACTATCCTGACGGAAGAAAAATCCTTACAATTGAAAACCTGGAGGGTCTCAAAAAGATCGAATCCTCTTTGAAAGACGGAATTTTGAACTGGATCAGTCAAATTGAAAAATAGAATAAATGAATAAAATCAGTAAAACCCTTTTATTTCTTTTAATCGGGATATCATTTACAATGACATCTTGTGGTGAATCAACGAGGGAAAAAGCGAAAAGATCTGCTGGAACCGAACCAAAGGCTGAAGAACCTAAAAAAGAAACAAATGAGATTTCCGTACCAAACGATTTCTTGATTGAAAACAAAGTCCTCCACACATTCTCAGATCCTTCCAAAAATGATGAATTCGGCATTATAATCACCGGAAAAATTGTTCTCGGGGGAATAGTACTTTTATCAATTACCAGTTCCGAAGGGGAAAATCTGCTACGAGAAGAATTTGATGCGAACTATTTACTTGGATATGATTTCACCGGCAACATTGATTCACAAAAAGAAACAGATGCCTTCATCAAAAAGCGCATCCGGGAGTTTTTCTCCGAAGACCGATTCAGCGTTCCTGCAATTGAAGAAGATATTGTTTTCGAGGATCAAAGCTATTATATCGACAAGGAAACCTGGGAAGAAGTAAAGGCAAACAAACAAGCTGTTGGTTTTTACTATTTACTTGGCTCGGAAGATGGAAGACATATAGCCTTTTCAAAGAAAAAAAGGAAAGCCGTACTATTTTATAATTGCTGCTAATTCTTTGGCAAACTACTTTTTAGTTAAGAATTCATAAACCCGCACACGAATAAAAATTAGTGGTATATTCGCTTAACTTTTAAACTAAAAAAACATGATCGCTGGTCTTATTATTGGAGGTGTTGTATTGATTTTAATCTTTTGGTTAGTATCTATCAATAACCGACTTGTTTCATTAAAAAACAACCGTGAAAGCGCATTTGCTGACATTGACGTACAATTGAAACAACGTTACGACCTAATTCCACAATTACTTGGAGCTGTTAAAGGCTACATGAATCACGAAAGTGAGGTATTAACCCGTGTTACGGAAGCTCGTTCAAGATACCTGAAGGCTGATACGATTTCTGAGAAAATTGCAGCTGAAAACAATATGGGCGCTGCATTGAACGGATTAAACATTCAAATTGAAGCTTACCCGGATTTGAAAGCAAACACAAATTTCATGCATTTACAGCAGGAAATTGGTGATTTGGAAAACAAACTGGCTTCTGTTCGTCGTTTCTTCAACTCTTCTACAAAAGAGTATAATAACGGAATTGAACAATTTCCAAGTAACCTGATTGCCAATTTCAAAGGGTACAAAACAGAACCTATGTTTGATTTGGGAGTTGATCAACGTCAAACACTTGACAAAGCACCGGAAGTTAAATTCTAATCAACTTGAATGGCAGCTTATATTGGTCTTCACGAGCAAATTCGAAGCAATAATTTAAAATCGTCATTGATACTGGCAGGATTCCCGTTATTAATTTTAGCGGGAGTCTATGCTTTTGTCTTCTTTATGATGGGAGGAAAAGAGCATATCGACCAGGTAAATCAACGGTTTATCACAACCATTCCATTTGTTATCGGAGGAGTTCTGATCTGGTTTTTTATTGCCTATTTCGCAAATTCCACACTGATCCAGTTAGCTTCCAATTCAAGACCTTTGGAGCGAAAAGAAAACATGCGTGTTTATAACCTGACAGAAAACTTATGTATGTCTGTCGGAATGAAAATGCCCCAATTGTTTGTCATTGATTCTCCGGCACTGAATGCTTTTGCCAGCGGGATCAATGAAAAGAGTTATGCAGTAACATTAACCACAGGAATTATTGATCATTTGAACGATGAAGAACTGGAAGGTGTGATTGCACATGAATTGACCCATATCCGGAACAAAGACGTTCGTTTGCTGATCATTTCGATCATTTTTGTTGGCATCATTTCTTTCGTAGTAGAAATCCTGTTTCGCAATTTAATTTGGGGAGGAAGCAGAAGAAACAAGGACGATAACAAATTGGTTATTGTTGCATTGATCATTTCCGCGGTTGCCCTGTTACTATCCGTTCTCTTCAAATTTGCTTTATCCCGCAGAAGGGAATACCTGGCAGATGCAGGAGCAGTTCAGATTACAAGAAATTCAAAAGCGATGGCTTCCGCTCTCCGCAAGATTTCCGGGAATTCGGAAGTTAGTGATGTAAAAAGCGAAGACATGAAACAAATGTTCATTGAACATAAAGCATTGGACGGAGCTGGATTTTCCAGCTTGTTTGCTACACACCCACCTATTGAAAAGCGCATCGCTGTATTAGAGCAGATGTAAATTCTTAATGAGAAAATCACCCGTCTCCTACTCTAAAATAGCTTTCATCTTTATTGGATATATGCTTATGCTATCCTGCGAAAGTTACAAAAGGACTCGAAGCCTTAGAGATTATGAGAAGTTTGGCGCATTTTCTCAAAATGATATTTATGCTAAAAGAATTACCCCTGAAGAGTTCTTGTTGTCTTTGAAAAATCCAAATCGGGACCTTGTTGTATATGCAGTAGATCCAGATAAGGTACAAGCTGATTGGGTTAACAAGGCGGATGTTATGGCATTATCTAAATACCTGGAAGATTCAACAAAGTGTGCAGAAGTAGTAAATAGTATCCTATCTTCTGAGTTGAGTGATCAGAATAAATCCACAGTGAATAAAGAAGCTTTAAAACTGATTAACATATACTTTACCAAAGAATACCTGAATTTTTCAAACCAGAATTATTATTCTAAATATAAGGTACTGG
>CAMPIU010000125.1 GCA_946886545.1 uncultured Flavobacteriales bacterium
GAAATGAAAAGCAATATTGTACACCTGATCAGAGACGATATTAAAATCTCCCGGCTGATTGATACTTTGGAACGTTTGAATGTCTCTGCACGTCACTATCACTTAAGCAATTCAAAAGTTGTTTTCTCTTTGATGGGAATCCCCGAAGAAGAACCAAACCTGGAAATCTATTACAAACTGATCGAACAAGGAGCAGATTTGGATAAATACGATTCCAATGAAAAGATAGAAGAATTGGCAGAAGGGATTTTTAAACAGTTGATGGTGGTTTGAAGGAGCAATATGATAGTGCTAACAAGGTTACTTAGTTCTATTCCACTATGGTTGATTCTAAAATTCGATTCGTTAACTCAGGATGGTAATCTTCTATAAGTTTTCGGATGTTCTTTTTATGCCAATTTGAGCAATAGGGAGAAATCATCAGGCTGCACACCAATGAATCCAGATTAATTTTAAATTTTAAAGTTTTTCCATCATGAAACCTTTTTGTTAATTGTCTCTCGATGATCCTTTTGGGTTCTTCAAACTGAGGTAGGTCAGGTAACTGTTTGTCATTTAAGAAAACATGAAATCGAACTTCTGATTCATCTAAATATGCAGTGTTTTTTGTGTTTATAGCAATGCTTAAACTCTGTAGTTCTTCGAAGACAAACTCATTTCTGTAATCTACGATTTGATAACTGAAACCAAAATCATCCCATTCTACCGAATCAAGGAGCTTTCCAACAGTCGTTTTTATCGCAACTCCTTGTTTCGAATGATCTAAATAAGTTCCCCATAATGCTCGGGATTCTCTTTCTTTCATGGCCCAACAACTTATAAAGCTGGTATCTCTTAAAATCTCAATGTGTTTTAATGCACCTTCAGAATGGAGCTTGTATTCATCCGTTTCTTCCAGATTTTTTATTATCCATTTGATTTCATTTTTGTCGGACGCGATTGATGCTCTGGTAAATGTTATGCTATCGTTTAGCAGCAGGTCTAAAAATTTATCCAAGCCCATATATCTCCAGATGATAGTATCATTAGAAGGTCTCATGGTAGATTTATTCATTTCTAGTGAAATTATGTACAACGTCTATTGATATTGGTTTTGCATTTTTCATTCTTCAGGATCCCCCCAAGTTAGCGCGATTTTTTGACTTGCGCTACAGAAATCTATATCACCCCTTCGCCTTCAACTCCAAATAAATGGAATTAATCGACAGATCTATTTTTCCGATAAGCGTTTATAATCCTTTCCAAAAAAGGATTCGAAAACTTTCAGGTTCTCAAAAGATCTAAAACCTGCAAGCCCCGTACCATGTGGACTAATTGATTCTTCTGTAAACAAAAGCCCGCATTGCAATTCTATATAGGGCAGTGATTCGGAATGTTCTAATTCTATCAAATCCTTAATTTGCCACTCTGTTTGGTCAGTGACAATTTCATTAAAAATGCTTGTTGATCCAAGTATCTCTGTTTTACTAATAATAGGGATTTCACATTCCAATCCAACCGGAAATTCAATTAGTCCACCTGTTTCAAGTTGAATGAATAATTCGCCCTGATCAAGACCTCCGAGATCTACAGTTATTCTTTCGAAGAGATTGATTATTCGCTTACCGATCAGATTATTAGGTTCCATAGCACTTGTTTATTGTGATTTCCTATATCACCCCCTTCGCCTTCAACTCCAAATACTTATTAATGGAATTAATCGACAAATCCTCCGGTTTGGAAAGAATGGTTTGGATCCCGTTTTGACGGAGCTCGCGGGCAATGTTCCACTTCACGTTCGACATTTTTTCTGCAACGGTGGCTTCGATCAGTTCTTTGTGGGTGTGAACGGGTTGCTGGGCCAATTCCTGCAGTTCGTTGTTCTGGAAGAAGATCACGACCAATACGTGGCGTTTGTTCAGGCGCTGCAACATGGGCAAGGCTCTGCGCATGGCAAATTCGCTTTCAAAGTTGGTGAAAAGCAGTAGGAGGGAACGCGTTTTTACCTGCTTGCGGATCGTTTGATACAGCAATTCAAAGTTTCCTTCCTTGAACAAAGTTTTTTGATTGTACAGGCTTTCCAGGATCCGTCTCAATTGTCCCTGGTTGCGCTCGGCGGGAACAATGGCGCCCATTTTGTCGGAGAAAGTGATCAAACCGGCACGGTCGCCTTTTCGCAAAGCGATATTGGTAAAGACCAACGAAGAATTGATCGCATAATCCAGCATGGTCATTTTGTTGAATGCCAATTGCATCGGTCGGCTTTTGTCTATGACACAGTAAACGGGCTGCGAGCGCTCTTCCTGGTATTGATTCACCATCAGTTCGTTCTTGCGGCTGGTTGCTTTCCAGTTTACGGTACGTAAATCATCGCCTTGCACGTAATTGCGGATCTGTTCAAATTCGCTGGTGTTACCAATGCGTCGCACTTTTTTGATTCCCTGGGAAAGCGTTTGCTGATTGAATACTTTCAACTCGTATTGCTTCATCTGCAAAACAGACGGGTAGACTTCAATGCGCTGAACGAGCGGAATGACAATGCGTCGCTGGGCAAGGAAGAGGGTAGAGCGGACAAAAATGACCACATCCCGGAATTCGTATTCTCCGCGTTCTGTCGGAGTGAAGGAGTAGTGGAAATCCTTTGTTTTTTTAGGCAGCAGAATGGTGTTCCAAACGGCAGCGCGTTTTTGCATAAAGAGTGGATAACCTTCGTAAATTCCAACTTGCAGGGGCTGAGCAGTTTGGTTCAATACGGAAACTACTACTTTGTTTTCGTCGCCCAGGTTCATGCGTTCCATGTACTTTCGCTGCACACGGATCGGTTCTTTGAACAGGTTTACAAGCAATACATCCAGGATCAGGGCAAATAAAAGGACAAACAGAACTGTTTTACCAATAATGCCCAGGAAGGGAACAAAAAATGCCCCTCCGATCAACGCAATTCCAATTCCTGCAACGAGGAAGAAGAAACGGGTGAGATGGATGCTTGCCAGAATCTTCATTAACGTGGAACTTCGATTGTTTGAACAATTTCACGGATCACTTCATCCATTTGAGTTCCTTCCATTTCCGCTTCCGGAGTCAGGATCAAACGGTGATTCAACACGTGGATCGTCACAAATTGAATATCATCCGGAGTAACGAAATCGCGCCCGCGGATTGCTGCAAATGCTTTTGCTGCTTTCAAAATGGAAAGCGAAGCACGCGGTGATCCTCCCAAGTACAATTTGGAATGGTTCCGTGTTTTATTGACGATCTGAGCAATGTATTGGATCAAACGGTCTTCAATAATGATCTTTTCTACGATCGTTTGCACTTTGCGCAATTCGTCTGCTGTGAATACCGCCACGATATTTGCCAAATCCGGCGATTTGATCTGCTCTTTGTAACGAGTTAAGATCAACGTTTCTTCTTCAAGCGTCGGATAATCCAGTTTGATCTTGAATAAAAAACGGTCTAATTGTGCTTCAGGCAAGTTGTAAGTTCCCTCTTGTTCAACCGGGTTTTGTGTTGCAATTACCAAAAATGGGAAAGACATGGTGTATTGCGTTCCATCGTAAGTGATTTGTCTTTCTTCCATTACTTCGAACAAAGCTGCCTGTGTTTTTGCGGGAGCACGGTTGATCTCATCAATCAATACGATATTCGAAAAGATCGGGCCCTTCTTAAAGTTGAACGAACCTTCCTTCATGCTGAATACCGAAGTACCGATCACATCCGAAGGCATCAGATCGGGAGTAAACTGGATCCGCGAAAAATCGACATGCAATACTTTTGACAAGGCTTTTGAAGACAAGGTCTTTGCAACACCGGGAACACCTTCCAATAAGATATGACCGTTGGAGAAGATCCCGGCAAGCAGCAATTCGATCATTTCCGCCTGTCCGATGACATATTTCCGCATCTCTTCACGTACGCGGTTCACTTTTTCCGCCACCCAAAGCAATTCGCTCTGATCTCTCTGAACGAAAGCAGAAGGCACCGATTCCGGAACTTCACCGCTTGGTGACAAAGCACTTGGGTGCTCTTCCGGAGCAGGATTGTTTGAAGCCGATTCGTTTGACTGGCTTTCATCATTGGGCATGTATGCCGCTAAATCGTCATTTCCTTCCTGGATCATGATTTATGAAGTTTAATGAATTCTACAAATTGATTCAATGCAGACTTTGCTCTTCTTGAAAGCAATGTCTGACGTATTATAAAAATATTTCCATCCTCGCATTCAAATGTAACGCGCGTTCTCTCTACGTTACAATGGATGGTTTGATTCAATGAAATTACGCGTTTTCCTGCAACAAGTCCGTAAAGAATGATCTCGTTTGCTTTGATGGTTGCCACCGGAATCCGGATATACCGCGATGCGAAGTAAATCAGCACCATTGCCGGAATAACAAAGAACATTCCCACGCTTCCTCCAAGGGATAAAAGATACAAGCCGCGGATCAGGGTCAAAATTCCCATCAGGAGTATAAAGGCTCCCATCATAAGGGATTTATCCAAGCTCACTTCTTTATCCGAAGCGACAAACTTTTCGGTAGGATGAAGGATCCCGGTTTCAATGTAAAATGCCCGGATCTTGGCATTAACCAGCGCCAAATGCCTGTTATCGACATTATTCTTCCTGGAATCCAGGCTTCGAACGATGTCAACAATTTTCTCCGGATCGTAAGGAACTTTTGCAATGAGTTTCTGCAAGTTTTGCTCCAGGTTTTCTTTTCGCGACAGGTCGATATAAAAATGCCGGTTGATGGCAGAGTAGAAGTTCTTGCGCATAACCTGCAGCACCCCAACGGGGGAATTACGTGAAATGTAAATGGAACTCAGGGTTTCTACAAAAGCCAGCGACATATTTCTTTTCTGCTGGTATCCCGGAAGGATTTCTTCTTTTCTTTTGGCACGGAAGAATACATACAATAGCAATAAGACGATCAGCAATAAGAATGCAAGCCGTAAAATTGGATTCTTGAGAATGAACTGGATCAGGGAATTATCTTCTTTTTCAGCACCTTCAGAATCTTCATCTTCATCATATGTGGAGATCGGCTGACTGGAATCGTTGATCCCGCAGCTCAGGAAAATAACCGGCTTATCCTTCGGGATTTTATTCAGTACAATGCGGGCATGAGCATATCCATTGGGTTGAATGACCTGGTAGTTCTCAAATAAATTCGGGATACTGTGAAAGTGAACTTTTCCTTTGTTGTGTTTCTCATAGAAGGCAAAAGGATGCTTCATGGCAAACAGGTAGGAGCGGTAGTTCGTATCGATTATTTCGGTTTCCGAAAAGGAATACCAATCTTCATTGATCGTGTCGTTTTCGTAAACATGGTAGAAAGGAACAGTTGTATCACCGATCCAGGCGAAAAGTACTTTACTGTAATCCCAGTAAAAAGCGCCTTCTTCAAAATGCCGTTCGTAGATATTGCTGGTCAGGTGATTGAAACTAAAGTAAACGGTTGCTCCGCTGTCTGCATAATGCATAATGGAATCGTAATACTCGCCCGGTGCTCCGAATTCATTCCCGATAAACAGGTAAGTTGCTTCTTCATGACCGGGAACCGTATCCAGGTCCGACCAATACTTCAGATCATAAATGGAATCTTTCACATGTACGTCCAACAAATCCATGAAGAAGGAAATATTTCTTGGATTTTCGTCTTTTAGGTCGTAGGCTTTTTCCCAGTTGGAACTATACTTTTTCTGAATGTGGTTTGCAGATCCGTTGCCGGTTCCGTCGAGTAACCAGATTACAAAACCAATGAATAGCGCAAATGCCAAAAATGATATGATGACTTTTCTATTCATTATGCTTTTTCAATTTTTTGGAAAGCTGTTTTCAGCTGCGGTTCAATGATGTGATAACTTTGGGCATCAATGTTATAATCACCATACCAAACCAGGTCATAGATCGAAACGATTTGTTCAAACTCCCTGGAAATTGCTTTGCCTTGAACCTCAATGATGTAATGCATATTGGTTTTTTCCCTTTTCCAGAAAATCCATCTTCGCTGAATGAGTTCTTTCATTGCAAACAGGAAGTAGATCCGGACACATTCCTTGTAATTTCCGGAGGCTGTAGCTTCTTCCAAGCGCAATTCCAATTCCGTTTTACTGATTTCAGCCGGATTCAGATCTTCCACCAATGCTTCAAAAGGAATGGTTTTGATTCGCGGACTTCTGTTTTTAATCATGTAGTAGATCAGAATTGCCAAAGCAATAATCAATAAACTGATTCCAAGCCATTCCCAAAAGGTGGCGGAGATATCCGGCGCATCTACATTTGGTCCGTTCGGTGCATCGAAATCCGGTATGTCTACAGACTCGGCAGGTTCAATATTGGGATCTTCCTCAATACTTCCGGTTCCGCCGTTACCGTTTTTCCCACCTTTCCCGTTTTCCAGGTCTTTTGGTGAATAAGGTGTTCCCTGGTAGGGTTTTGTCGTTCCATTCGGAGTTCCCGAACTACCGGAAGAGGATTCATTGATCGAAGTAGGACTTTGATAGTAATCAGATTCCGGACCTTTGTATTTCTCGGATTGCTTATAACCGTGTTCTTCCCGAAGCTGGTTCCACTTTTCACGGGTGGTAATTTCCTTTTCCTTTTTTGTTTCCTGGGCCACAACAGAAAAAGAGATCCCGCCGGTAACGAAGATGCAAATAACGATATGTAGAATAAGCTTAATCAAAGTCGAGAGAAGTTTCCTGATAGCGTTTGCGCTTTCCGAAGTTGGCAAATTGTTTTTTCAATCCGGTAGATTGGGCTTGTTCCTGGAAAGTGTGGAACATGAATCCCATCATGATCACAAAGAACGGAAGGGAGAACAGGATGAAAATAACATAAACAATTTGTCGGGCAATATTTGCCGGAACCAGGAAGTCTGAAGTATAATAACGTGCCACATTCTTAACGAAATCAGCAAACTTATCCAGGAAATCCTCCAATGCAGGTTCTCTCATGAAATTGACTTGCTGGTAGCTGAGTACGCAGGCAATAGGCTGTGCAAAAATGAAAAGTACCAAGCCCATTAAAGAAATACCGAGCAATACGGTTCCGTAGTTTTTCGTTCCGAATCTGAACCCGTTTCCAAATCGTTTTCCGAACCGTTCTTCGCCCAAAATAACCGACGCTCCCTGAAGCCAGAAGAAGGGCGCTAAGAACAGCATCAGGAACATCCAATACCACGGAACATAAAAAAGGATCAGGAACAGGAAACTTAACCCAAGCCAAGTCCCTGGAAGTTTTTGAAGCATGAAGGGTACAAACAGTTTCAAACTTGCCTTTTGTTCCTGGTTTTTGAAATGATACAGGACAGAAATGGTGAAAATGGAAAGGATAATCGTCCAAAGTAAGGTAACAACAAAATCACTGAATGACTGAATATCAAATCCCATGATAATGCTCAACTGTGAAGCCCAATCGTATTCATACTGGTGGGTGAGATCTTCATAACGCATCAGGTCCTGGAAAATGACAACGGCAATAATGATTGGAACCGTAAGTACCAGGTTGTAGCGTATGATCTTACCGATGTGTACGCGGTAAAATGAAAAGCTGTCTGAGAAAATCTGACCGAAAGTGCGGATCTTATTCAGGTCGAAAACGTTTATATAGGTTTTGATCGGCGGATCGCTTTCGTGTACCAATTCCGGGTGGCGTCTTGCAACTACGATCGGAAAAATGATGTAATAGAAAATGATAATGGCAAAGGAAATCGAAATGATCGCCCATTTGGACCAATCTGCCAGTTCCTGGTAATTGTGTGTCACATAACTTTCCAAAAAGCCGGCGGCAATTAAGAAAGGAATAAGCGACATCATAATTTTCAAGCCTCTTTTGGCCGAGAGCTGCAAACTTTGCAAGCGGGTATAGGAACCGGGAAAAAGCAAACCATTCCCCAAGGTAATTCCCGCACCACCGGCAATAGCTATGGAACTGATCTCAAATGCTCCGTGAATCCAGATTCCCAGGTAAGAAACGATCAATAAGC